>JAEXUU010000613.1 GCA_023452965.1 Pseudomonadota bacterium
GGTTCAACGTCACCGTGATGGATGTCGACGCGATCATCGACCGCAAGCTGTTCATGCCGCTGGCGGCCCTGATCGCCGCGATCCTGCTTGCGGCCGCGACGCTGATGACCCTCCTGTTCAAGCGCAAGGTGCTCGACCGGCTCGCCTGGGTCGAGCAGGGACTGGCGCGGCTGCGCGGCGGCGATTTCAAGGCGACGGCGCGCGAGGACGGCCATGACGAGATCGCCCGCCTGGCCCACGCCTTCAACGAGATGGCGCAGGCGGTCGGTGACAATACCGGGCGGCTCGAGGCGATGGTGCGCGAGCGCACCGAGCAGCTGGAACGCCTGGCTCAGTACGACCCGCTGACCTCGATCCTGAACCGGCGCGGCTTCGACCACGCTTTCGCGCGCGAGCAGAACCGGGCGCGGCGCGAGGGCAAGCCCTGCGGGCTGATGATCGTCGACCTCGACCGCTTCAAGCGCGTCAATGACGAGTATGGCCACCGTGGCGGCGACGAAGTGCTGGTCGCCTGCGTGCAGCGGATGTCGTCGGTGCTGCGCAACTACGATGCCTGCGCCCGCTGGGGCGGCGACGAGTTCATCCTCTTGATCAGCGGCTGCGATGCGGCTGCGCTGTCGGCGATCGCGACCAAGCTCGGGGCGAATCTGCGCGATGCGCCGGTGCCCCTCGCCGATGGCCGGATGGTCGCGGTGACCGCCAGCATCGGCGCGGTGCTGGTCGGCGAGGATGAGAGCCTTTCCGACGCGACCGCGCGGGCGGATGCGGCGCTCTACGAGGCCAAGCGCAATGGCCGCGACGGCTTCGTGCTGCACAAGTCGCCGCTGCGGGCGGCGTAGCCGCAGCTCTCGGCCTCAGTCCCTTCAGTCGAAGGCGAGCTGCACCTTCATCGCCTTCGATTTGTCGGCGGCAAGATCGAAGGCCTCGACGGCACGCGCGATCGGGATCGAGGCGGTGAGCAGCGGCGAGAGGTCGATCCGGCCCGAGCCGATCAGCGCCACCGCCCAGTCGAATTCCTCATGGAAGCGGAAGGAGCCGCGCAGGTCGAACTCCTTGGCGACGACGACGTTCATCGGCAAGGTGAAATTGCCGCCGACGCCGATCTGGACGATGACGCCGCCGGGGCGGACGACGTCGAAGGCGCCGGTCAGCGCGTGCTGGTTGCCGGAGGCCTCGAACATCACGTCGAAGCTGCCCTTGTCGGCGCCGTAATCGGCCTTGAGCCGGTCCGGCTCGGCCATGACGTTGATCGCGGCGGTGGCGCCCATCTTGAGAGCGATCGGGAGCGGCCCGTCGACCACGTCGGTGACGACGATCTCGCTGGCGCCGGCGGCGCGGGCGGCGACGACGGTGAGGACGCCGATCGGCCCCGAGCCTGTGACCAGCACCCGCTTGCCGAGCAGCGGGCCGGCGCGCTTGGCCGCATGCAGGCAGACTGCTAGCGGCTCGGCGAAGGCCGCCTGTGCCGCGCCGATATGGGCGGGAAGCTTCACCGCCTGGCGCTCCTCGATGACGAGCTCCTCGCGAAAACCGCCCTGGACATGGGGAAAGCGCATGGCGCTGCCATAGAACAGCATGTCCAGGCAGTGCTGCTGTTGGCCGGTCTGGCAGTAGCGGCAGCGCCCGCAGGCCCGGCTCGGATTGACGGCGACGAGATCGCCGGGCGCGACACGCGAGACCTCGGCGCCGACCGCCTCGACGATGCCGGCGATCTCGTGCCCGAGGATCATCGGCTCGCGCACCCGGATCGTGCCGAAGCCGCCATGCAGGTAATAATGCAGGTCCGAGCCGCAGATGCCGCCGGCCTTGACGCGAACGCGGACGTCGAGCGGGCCGAGTTCGGGAGTGACGGTCTCCTCGACACGGAGATCCTTCTCGGCATGGATGACGACGGCGCGCATGGAAACTCTCCCTGGGGGACCAGCGGCTATGCGGTCCCGGCGATTGTCTAATCGTTTTAAAACGCTTACCCAAGCCGGGACGAGGTGCCAAGCCACGAGACCGGGAGGATAGGATGTCGCTCAATCTGTTCAAGCTCGATGGGCGTATCGCCCTCGTCACCGGCTCCGGCCAGGGCATCGGCCTCGCCATGGCGGAAGGCCTCGCGGCAGCCGGGGCGCATGTCGTGCTGAACGGGCGTGACAAGGCCAAGCTCGAAGCCGCGCAGGGCGCGATTGCCGCCGCCGGGCACAAGGTCTCGATCGCCCCATTCGACGTCACCGACCAGAAGGCGGTGGAGGCCGGCGTCGCCGCGATCGAGGCCGAGATCGGCCCGATCGACATCCTGATCAACAATGCCGGCACGCAGAAGCGCGGCGCCTTCGTCGACTTCCCGGCTGAGGACTGGCATTTCCTCGTCGCCACCAATCTGCATTCGGTGTTCTACGTCTCCCAGGCGGTGGCGAAGCGCATGGCGCCGCGCAATCGCGGCAAGATCGTCAGCATCGGCTCGGTGATGAGCAAGCTCGGCCGGCCGACCATCGTGCCCTACACCGCGACCAAGGGCGCCGTCGCGCTGATGACGCAGGGTCTCGCCGCCGAGCTCGGCAAGCACAACATCCAGGTCAACGCGATCGGCCCCGGCTATATCGTCACCGAGCTCAACAAGGCGCTGATCGCCGACGAGACCTTCTCGAACTGGGTCAAGAGCCGCACGCCGGTCGGGCGCTGGGGCGAGACCAAGGAGCTGATCGGCGCGGCGATCTTCCTGTCCTCGGAAGCCTCCGACTATGTCAGCGGCCATCTGCTGATGGTCGATGGCGGCCTGACCAGCGTGGTGTGAGCCGGCGCAGCAGCGCCGTCAGCGCCTCGCGGCCACATGGGGCACGAGTTCGGTCAGCGCCGAGATGGTGAGATCGGCGGGATCGCCGAGCTGCTCGGGCTGCATGCGCAGCGCCTTGAACATCGCGGCCGGGCCGATATCGCCGCCGGCCAGTTCGGCGCGCAGCGCGGCCTGCGTGATCCGTTCGATGCGGGCGACGGTGAGGCCATAGGCCTTGGCGCCGGCAATGTCGAAACCGTTGGAGGAGACGAACAGGATCTCCTCGCGCGGGAGGCCGAGCCTGTCCTCGACGAGGCGGTAGCCGCGCGGGTCTGGCTTGTAGGCCCTGATCTCGTCGACGCTGATCACCATCTCCAGCAGGCCCTCGATCCCAGCGTGCCTGGTGAGGTTCGCCAGCATGGACGGGCTGCCATTGGAGAAGATGGCGAGCCGTGTCGGTGCGAGGCCTTTCAATGCGTCGAGCGCTTCCGGATAGAGGGCGAGCGCGTCATAGGCCGCGGCGATGCGGGCGAGAAGCTCGGGCGTCGCTTCGAGCCCGAGCGTCCGCAGCGTGAAGTCGAGCGAGGCCCGCGTGACGCTCCAGAAATCCTCGTAACGGTCCATCAGCGAGCGCAGCCAGGTGTATTCGAGCTGCTTCAGCCGCCAGATCTGGGTGATCGTGCCGCCATGGCCGGGGAAGGCGGCGTCGGTGACACCGGCGACCGACTGGACGTCGAACAGGGTTCCGTAGGCATCGAAGACGACGGCCTTGATCGGCATAGTGTTTCCTTCCGTCACCCTGTCTTGTCATCCCGGGCGACCGCAGGGAGACCCGGAATCCATGCCTGAACCGTTCCGGAATGGATCCCGGCTCTGCACCGCTTCGCGGCTTGGCCGGGATG
>JAEXUU010000678.1 GCA_023452965.1 Pseudomonadota bacterium
GGCCAGGATCGAGAAGAACGCGGGCAATCCCACATGGACCGCTTGCGATGAACGCTGGCAGGCCATCGTTGTCCACGCCAGGGGCATCCTCGCGGCGGCCGACAGGGGCGTGCCGGGGAGCCAGAACGAGCGGGTGGCAGCCCAGGCCATCGCCAAGCTCGGGGCCGACGTCGAGCCCCGCGTGGCCGTGGAGACGGTCCTGGCAATGTACATGCTGATGGACCTGGAGCCCCGCAGGTTCCGCTCTGACGGCGCCTTTAGGAGGCAGCTAGTCCGCCGCGTGATGCGGCTGGGCGAGGTCAACGTGGCCGAATGGTACGACCACCAGACGGGCCGCATGAAGCGGACCTATCGTGACTTCACGCCCGGCGCGTCCGACATCATCGCCGGATGGTTGGTGGAGAGGTTGGGGGTGGTCGGCCTCCACCTGGCTAAGCTCCACAGGGTAGACATCGAGAAGAGCCGGCAGGAGAAGGCCGAGTTCCACAAGGCGCTGACGGACCTCACATGAATGAGATGGCTGACGCGGTCGAAGCCGCCGAACTCGTCGACATTCCGCTTGATCGGTTCTTCAACCCCTGGCGGGTCCCGGTGACCGCCGACGCGAGCACCTTCGTCGAGGCCATCATTCGCGACGTAGAAGCATATGAGCGAGAGCAGAAGCTGCGCCAGCGGAAGCGTCGACCTGCGGATCAGGGGACCTTTCGGGCGACCGTCTCGGCGCTCGTCTGCGACCTCGTCCATGCCGTCATCAGCGAGGCGGACGCCGGCTTTGTGGTGAGCCGATCATTTCAGGAACTGGGCCGCCGGTCCCGGTATCGCGCTCCCGCGCTGAACAAGACCCTCCCCGGCCTTCTGGACATGCTGGAGACTCCGGGACTTGCCATCGTGCGGCAGGACCTTGGCTTCCAGCGGTTCCAAAAGCCCGGCCAGCGCACTCGCCTCTTGCCCGGTGCGGGCCTCCTCCAGCGGCTCGATAGCGTGTCCTTGCAGTTCGAGGATTTCCGCGAAGACCGCGCGGAGGTCCTGATCCTGAAGGCGGAGAAGCAGGGACACCGGGATACCGGGCGCCTGGTCGAATATTCCGAGACTGTCGAGACATCGAAGCTCCGTGCCGATGTTCGACGGATCAACACGTTCCTGCGCGAGGCCGACCTCAACTTCGATGAAGGTGCGGTGGAGCTCGCAAGACCGCTGGACCTGACGAACCGACAGCTCAAGCGCATCTTCAACAACGGTCGCTTCGATTCCGGCGGACGCCTGTTCGGTGGCTTCTGGCAACCGCTCTCGAAGAAGCACCGGCTCGCGGGGCTCACGATTGACGACGAGGCTGTCGTCGAACTCGACTACGGGCAGATGGCTCTCAGGACGCTGTATGGTCTGGAGGGGAAGTCCGTGCCAGATGGCGACCTCTACGCCATTCCTGGGCTGGAGAGCTGGAGGGAGGGGATCAAGACGCTGATCAACGCCCTGCTCTTCAGCGCGGGAACACGGACGAAGAAGCCGCAGGGGACCAAGACGACCCTGCCAGCCAAGGTCTCCGTCGGGGACTTGATCCGGAAGATCAGCGAGTTCCATGCTCCCGTGGCGCATCACTTCGGAACCGAGATCGGGCATCATCTCCAGTTCATCGAGAGCGAGGTGATGATGGGGGTGCTCCTCCAACTGATTGACGAGAACATCGTCACCCTCCCCATCCACGACGCTGTCATGGCTCCAGGGTCCAAGAGTGACAGGGTGATGAAGGTGATGAGCGAGGTCTTCGAGAAGAGGATCGGGGTGGAGGCAATGATCTCCCGGACCACCTGATCCGGGTCTGTCCCCTCTACATAAGCCACCTCATCTTCCCGTATATAGGGACTCGTAAGCTCACGACGGGAGCTTGCGCTGCACCGTCCTTCTGCTACGTTGTTCCTTGAGAGCAGGCGAAAAATGCAAGCAAAATCAATGCACAAGAAGGCTGGAGGCCGTTTCCCCTAGGGAGCGCCATCCGGCACGCTATCGCATTGATCCCCCATCGTTTTTCGACCTCTTTCTCAAGCCTCTCGGGTTGGGTTTGGGAATGTTTGTTCGCGCTGCGTGCTCCAGCCGTGTGATGGCGGCACGAGCGAGGCGCCGCTGATCGGCGTCTCGCGTGTAGCGCTCAGCCTCGGCCAGCTCTTGTGTCCGAGCACCGCCGTGATCTCATTGGCAGAGCATCCCGCCTCGGTGAGACGGCGCCCGGCGCCCGGCGGCCTCCCGGAGACCGTGAGGCTGGTAGCGCATTGGAAGCTCGGCGTCGGTGATGGCGTCGCGTAGGTAGCCGCTGAAGCCGTCGACCGTGTGGCCCTGGCCGTACGACACGAGCGCTGCGGATTGCGAGTTGTTGTCAGTCCATCAAGTGCGAGGGCGCTCAAATGGCGAAGCCGGAAGAAGCTGATGGTTGAGCCGGCGCCGCAAAAGCCCGAACTGAAAATGTGGCTCGCGGTGCGGACTGACCTGGAGCTGTCGCGGGGAAAGCTCGCTGTCCAAGCGATGCACGCAGCCGGTTGGCTGCATTTGATCGTGGCGCAGGATCGGCCGGATCTGATGCGGGATTACATCAATAGCGCGACGCCGAAGGTTGCGGTCGGTGTCGATTCTGCGGCCGCTCTTGATCGAGTTGAACGCGAGGCAAAAGCCGCCGGCATTCCATGCTTTGTCGTGGCTGACGCCGGCCGCACCGAGATTGCGAGCGGCACCCGCACCGTCTGCATGTTCGGACCCGCCTATCGCGACGACCTGCCGGAGTTTCTGCGCCGCCTGCGATTGCTCACCGAATAAAGGTGCGAAGGCAGGGGCCGGACGTTTGACCGCAGCCTGGTCGCTATCGTGCTCGATCATCCCCACCTATGTTGCGGCCTCAATATAGGAGTCGGCTATGAGCGATGATGGATACAAGGTGATTTCGGTCGAGGACGACCCGAAGTTGCTGCAGGAAGCGCTGGATCAAGTCAGCGAGGATCAGGGCGTTGTGGTCAATGTCCTCTGGCTGCCGTCCCGCGAGGTCAGCGTTGGAGGGGAAGCCAAAAAGGCCAGCTCCGGGTACGTCGTCATTGCCGACTACGGCCTCGAAGAGCCCGATCCGCGCCACTGACGGCAACGCAAGGCGCCAAGTTGAGCCCGCATGGTTCGCCCTGCGGGCTTTTCCATGCCTGTACGATCTTCAACACCAAGGCATAAATGAGAAATCATTGTTGATGCTTCGGAGAAGATGTTTCAAAGCGATCCCCACAAGGCGAATGGTCTCAGCACTGATGCACTGCGAGAGACGCCGCTACGCAAGCCCGGTCCCTAGCGGATCGGGCTTTATCGTTTCGGAGATGCGGCAATGAGGCGCTTCATCCTTCTCAGCTACCATCAGTTCATGGGGGCGATCGCGTTCGCATGCACCTGATCTGGTCAGCCGTTATGACTCACGCGCCATCTGCCGACGAACACGATCGAGCAATGAGCTCCAAACCGTCCCTTCGTCTTGATCGACGGGCCTTTGTTCGTGAGCCTCTTCCGAAGCCGCCGAACTAATAGCGTTTCGGCGAGATCGCTTCTTGTGGTGGCGATCCCGAAGGACCGCCCGCCGCAGATAATAGGCTGTCGAGCGCTTTTTCATCGCCATCTGCCCCTTGTCCCCAGGAGCACGCTAGGCGCTCGAAATCGTCTCGTCCTTAGCTTTTGACATGCCGCTGCTGCCGGTTATCGGCTGCATGTGCGGGAACACATCGAACTTCGGAGCCGACTATTCTCCCGGACCGGATGCTGGCTTGTCGGGGAGCTTCTCGTCCGGTTTGTCGGCCTCGCCGGTGTCCTTGTCGCCATCCGGATTGATCGAGGCCTTGTTCAACGAGTCTTTGTCGGGCGCGCCTTGAATCGACTTAACGCGCCGCTCCTCTTCGGGCGATAGCTTTTGGCCTGATCCGTTACGCATGGGTGCCTCCCTTGTGCCCCCCAACGGAGAACGGGCCAGCCCGCAGCTGGTTCCGGGCACGCCAGATGGCCTAGCTTTCGCGCGGGGCGCCCGCCTTTATTGAAATCAGCGGCAAGGCGATCAAAGTTTCCAGCCCAACAACGATCGCGGCCCGGATCCACGCAGCCCGGACGTCAGACGAAGTTAGGCTGCCCGCCTTGATCACTCAGGCTGAGAACGACCGGCTCTCTGCGCCTGGGGCGCCTCCGGCGCCGTCGCATGCAGGAAGATGCGGGCACTCTTTAAGGCCGGCGAAGAGACGAACAGTCATTACGAAATGGGCAACTGTTTGCTTCTCAATCGCCGCGTGCGGGACGGGCTCGACGCACAATTCGCGAGCCGATCTTGCATGCCCCAGGTCCGGTGGAAGGATGGCGAGCCAGCGTTGGTCATCACGAGCTCCCGGGCCCGGCATCTGGAACTGGCAGTCGATCGATCCGATTCCTCCCAGAATTTGGAGCGTTTCTAAGCTTTTCGACCTGCCTTGCAATTGGTGGGATCGGTTTGTAGTTCTGCGAATTCGCGAGAAGCGGATCTTTCGAGTCGCCGGACGGCTCCTGCTTCTCCGACAGATCGTGCAAGGCGCCTGATGGTGCCGACACGCGCCTTTCCGCTGGAGCGGTGACGGTGTCAATCCAGCGGAAGTGAGGATATGCGCTTCGGCGACGGGCGAAGATCGGATCTGGCGGGCCTGTTCGCTTTGCCTTTGCTGCTTGGCCTCGGTGCCTGCGCGGTCGGCCCCGATTACGCCCCGCCGGCGCAAACCTTGCCGGCGCAGTGGAATGCGGCTGCGCAGAGCAAACGGCCAACGTTGCCTTCCGAATGGTGGCGACTGTTCAAGGATCACGCCCTGAACCGCCTGGTCGAGGACGCCGTTGCCGGCAATCTCGACGTCGCCCAGGCCAAGGCCCGCATTCGCGAGGCGCGGGCGAGCCGGATCCAGGCGATCGCGCCACTGCTTCCCCAGATGGACGGTTCGGCCTCGGCGACGCGCTCCCGGTCTGCCACCAGCGCGGATTCTTCCTTCGGCAATGTGACCCGCAACAGCTTCCGGGCCGGTCTCGATGCGTCCTGGGAGCTCGACCTCTTCGGCGGCCGCGACCGCGCCGTCGAGGCCGCGACCTATGGCGTCGATGCCGCCGACGACGATCTCGACGGCGTCTTGCTGACGCTCGTCGGCGATGTCGCCTCCACCGTGATCGAGGTGCGCGGCTTCCAGGCGCGCATCGCGCTGGCGCGACGCACCGCGGCGACGCAGCGCGAGACCGAGGCGTTGACCAAGGTGCGCTTTCAGGCGGGCGCGGTCTCGGCGACCGATACCGCGCGGGCAACGGCGCAGGTCGCGAGCACGGAAGCGCAGATACCGGCGCTGGAGATCGCGCTCGCAGAAGGCC
>JAEXUU010000741.1 GCA_023452965.1 Pseudomonadota bacterium
GCCGAAAAGCTCCTCGAAGAGCTCAACCAGAAACTCGGTTACGCCCAGAAATCAGCCGCTGAGTGAGGAGGAGAGCCAGCGATGGTTCCACGCCGCGCCGGCTTTCGTCGCTAGCGCCAATCGCGTCCCTGATAGGGTCGGCCATAAAAGGCATCGTCGCGTCGCTCGTCGTTCCAGCGCTTCCAGCGGCGATAGCCCCAATAGCCGTGAAAGGCGGGCGGCGACGGGCGCCAGCCCGGCTCGCGCCGCTCATATTGCCGCTCGTAGCGATCATAGGCCTGGGCCACGCCGGCGCCGACGAGGCTCGACAGGGCGAGCGTCGCGCCCGCCAGCGCCAGCGAGGCGAAACCGGCGACGACGAATTTGCGGGGCATGTCGAAAAGTCCTGTGCCATGGCGGGAGACCTCTCCCGCTCTGGCCATGACCTTCGCAGCCTCGCCCTGAACCGGCCTTGAGGTCGGCGTTCACCCGCCGTTTAACCCTTCTCTCCGGCGAGTGCCTCGCGCTTGAGCAGCAGCGAGGCGGCTATCACCGCCACCGCGACCGCGCCGATCATGATCGTGCAGGCGGCGTTGATCTCGGGCGAGACGCCGAGGCGGATCGCCGAATAGAGCCGCATCGGCAGCGTCGTCGCGCCCGGGCCGCTGGTGAAGCTCGCGATCACGAGATCGTCGAGCGAGAGCGTGAAGGCGAGCATCCAGGCAGCGAGGACCGCCGGCCAGATCAAGGGCAGCGTCACGGTGAAGAAGGTCGTCACCGGCGTCGCCCCGAGATCGCGCGCCGCCTCCTCCAGCGACCGGTCGAAGCCGGCAAGCCGCGCCTGCACCACGATACAGGCGAAGCCGAGGCTGAAGGTCGCGTGGGCGACGACCACGGTCCAGTAGCCGCGCTCGACATCGCCGGCGACGAAGAGCAGCAACAGCGACAGGCCGGTGATCACCTCCGGCATGACAAGCGGCGCCAGCACCATGCCCGAGAACAGGGTGCGGCCGGCAAAGCTGCGATAGCGCGTCAGTGCCAACGCCGCGAGCGTGCCGAGCCCGGCCGCCAGCGTCGCCGAGACCAAAGCGACGCGGATCGTCAGCCAGGCGGCATCGAGCAGCGGCTGGTTGTTGAACAGAGCGACATACCAATGCGTCGAGAAGCCGCCCCAGACCGTGACCAGCCGCGAGGCGTTGAACGAATAGGCGATCAGCGCGACGATCGGCAGATAGAGGAAGGCGAAGCCGAGGACGAGCGCGACGAGGTGGAAGCTGCCGAAGCGCCTCATCGCGCCGCCCTCCCCGCACGTTGAAGCAGCACGAGCGGCAGCACCAGCACGATCAGCAGCACGATCGCCACCGCCGAGGCCAGCGGCCAGTCGCGGTTGGAGAAGAACTCGCTCCAGAGCACCTTGCCGACCATCAGCGTATCGGGGCCGCCGAGCAGATCGGGGATGACGAACTCGCCGATCGCCGGAATGAAGACCAGCGCCGAGCCGGCGAGGATGCCAGGCAGCGAAAGCGGCAGGGTCACGGTACGGAAAATGGTAAGCGGCGTCGCGCCGAGATCGGCGGCGGCCTCGACCAGCGTGCCGTCGAGCTTCTGCAAGGTGGTGTAGAGCGGCAAGACCATGAAGGGCAGGTAGGAATAGACCATGCCGATCAGCACGGCGGTGTCGGTATTGAGCAAGCGCAGCGGCGCAGCTGTGAGCCCAAGCCAATCGAGCGCCATGTCGAGCAGGCCCTCCGGCCGCAATATGCCGATCCAGGCGTAGACGCGGATCAGGAAGGAGGTCCAGAACGGCAGGATGACGAGCAGGAGCAGGATGCCCTGCCAGCGCTTCGGCGCCATCGCCATCGCATAAGCCAGCGGATAGCCGAGCGCGAGGGCGATCAGCGTGGTCAGGCCGGCGATGCGCAGCGAGGAGAGATAGCTCTGCCAATAGAGCGCGTCCTCGCCGAGCAGGCGGAAATTCTCGAAATCGAGCCCGGCGAAGAATTCGCCAAGTGCGTCGAAGCCAAGAAAATGCGGCGCATAGGGCGGCTGGTCGGTCGCAGCGTCCGAGAGCGCGATCCGCAGCACGATGAGGAAGGGCGCCAGGAAGAAGGCGAGCAACCAGAGATAGGGGATCGCGGCGACGAGCAGCCCGCGCCCGCCGGCGGCTCGGGGAACCGGGCCGCTCACGATTCCAGCACCATGCCGGCTTCGACGTCCCAGGACAGCCAGACCCTGTCTTCCCAGGCGAAGGGGCGCTCGATGCGCCGGGTGCGGTTGGTCAGCGAGACCTTGAGCAATTTGCCCTCGTCGCCGCCGACCATCACCTGGATCATGGTCATGTCGCCGAGATAGCCGATATCCCAGATCTCGCCGGCGACCTTGTTTACCGCCTGCGGCGGTTCCTCATGGCTGAGCGCGATCTTCTCGGGCCGCAGGCCAACGGCGAGCGCATCGCCCGGCTTGCAGGAGGGCGCATCCTCGTCGAGCTCGATCGTGCCGGCATGCTCGTTCGCGAGCGTGACGAGATCCCCTTCGACCGCGGTCACCCTGCCCTCGATCAGGTTGATGTCGCCGACGAACTCGGCGACGAAACGATTGGCCGGCGCCTCGTAGATCAAATCGGGCGGCGCGATCTGGAGCAGCCGGCCATGATCCATCACGGCCATGCGGTCGGCCATGGTCATGGCTTCGTCCTGGTCGTGGGTCACCACCATGAAGGTCAGGCCGAGATCGGCCTGGAGGTCCATCAGCTCGTATTGCGTCGCCTCGCGCAGCTTCTTGTCGAGCGCCCCCAAGGGCTCGTCGAGGAGGAGCAGCTTGGGCTGCTTGACGAGGGCACGAGCGAGAGCGACGCGCTGGCGCTGGCCGCCGGACAGCTGGTCCGGCCGCCTCCCCTCGAAACCGTTCAGCCGGACGCGCTTCAGCATCGCGTCCACCCGCTCGCGCAGCTGCGCCTTCGGCAGGCCTTCGCGCTTCAGCCCGTAGGCGATGTTGTCGCCGACCGAGAGATGCGGGAACAGCGCATAGGACTGAAACATCATGTTCACCGGCCGCTGATGGGGCGGCACGGTGGTGATGTCGACGCCGTCGAGCAGGATCTCGCCCTCGTCGGGCTGCTCGAAGCCGGCGAGCATGCGCATCAGCGTGGTCTTGCCGCAGCCCGACGGCCCGAGCAGCGCGAAAAACTCGCGCGCATGGATCGAAAGCGAGAGCGCATCGACCGCGGTCACCTTGCCGAAGCGCTTGGTGACATTGCGGAACTCGACCAGCGGCTTCGCCGCCGGGTCGTTCCAGGGCTGGAAGTCGCGACGGACGCTGCCTGGCGAGGCGCGCCGCGTCGCGGCGCCGGATGGCGCGTTCACCGCCCGCTCTTGACGCGGGTCCAGAGGCGGTTGACCACCCGCTGCGTCTTCTGGTCGTAAGGGGTGATCGTGTAGAGACGCGCCATCACGGCATCCGGCGGGTAGATGCCGGGATTATCGCGCACCGCCGCCGAGAGCAGCGGCTTCGAGGCGATGTTGCCGTTGGCGTACTGGATGAAGTCCGAGTTCTTCGCCGCCATTTCCGGCCGGTTGACGAAATCGATGAACTTCAGCGCCGCCTCCTGATTGGCCGCATCCTTCGGGATGACGAAGGAATCGAACCACATCAGCGCGCCTTCCTTCGGGATCGCATAGGCGATCTCGACCTTGTTCTTGGCTTCCTCGGCGCGCTTCTTGGCCTGCAGGATGTCGCCGGAATAGCCGACGGCCAGGCAGATATCGCCATTGGCGAGCGCGTTGATGTACTCGGAGGAGTGGAATTTCTGGATATGCGGGCGCATCTTGCGCAGCAATTCGCCGGCCTTGTTGAGGTCGGCCTCCTTCTTGGAGTCGGGATCGAGCCCGAGATAGCGCAGCGCCGCCGGGAACATCTCCTCGACCGCGTCGAGCACGTGCACGCCGCAATTGGAGAGCTTCTTCAGTTTCTCGGCGTCGAACAGGATGCTCCAGGAATCGATCACCGCATCGGGGCCGAGCCGTTCCTTGATCTTGGCGACGTTGTAGCCGATCCCGGTCGTGCCCCACATGTAGTTCACGGCGAACTTGTTGCCGGGATCGTATTTGGAGAGCCGCTGCTGGATTTCCGGCCAGGCATTCTTGAGATTCGGCACCTTCGCGGTGTCGACCGGCGTGTAGAGGCCCAGCGGAATGTGCCGCGGCAGGAAAGACGCGGTGACGACGACCAGATCGTAGCCGGTCTTGCCGGCCAGAAGCTTGGTCTCGACCGTCTCCATCTGGTCGAAGGTGTCGTAGACGACCGTGATGCCGGTCTCTTTCTTGAAGGCGTCGAGCACCTCCGGATTGACGTAGTCGGACCAGTTGTAGATGCGCAGTTCCTTGTCCTGCGCCTGGGCCGGGGTTCCCGCGACAAGGGCGAGCCCGAGGGCTGCACCGGTCGCGAAGCGTTTTAGAACCGACGTCAATTCACTCAATCTGCCCCTCCTCACGGACATGCTGTGGTAGCGCCGGCAAGCTATCAGCTTGTCTGAAACGCTCAACCTCGATTTCGTGATCTTGGCGCAGTGACCACAGCTTGCGAGGCGCAGGCTCGGCCCTATTTTCTACCGGCGCATGACACGACGTTTTCTCCTCCTCTTTTCCGTGCTTTTCCTGCTGCCGCTCGCCAGCCATGCGGCCTGGTGGTCCTGGCAGCCCCTGGCCGCCGACTGGCGCCGGGCCGACTGGTCGAGCGCGGCCCTGCTGCCGGCGGCGGCGATCGAGCCCGAGGCGACGGTGCATGTCTTCGCGGCGCGGGTCGGCCGCTGGCGCGGTGTCTTCGCGCATCATTCCTGGGTGGTGGTGAAGGAGGCCGGCGCGCAGGCCTATACCCGCTTCGACGTGGTCGGCTGGGGAAATCCCGTGCGCGTCAACCATCGCGAGGCCGATGGGCGCTGGTTCGGCAATGTCCCGGAGCTCGTCGCCGAGGTGAAGGGCGAGGCCGCGGCAGCGCTGATCCCGCGCATCCGCGAGGCCGTGAAGGGCTACAGCTACAGCGAATACGGCACCTATGCCGCCTGGCCGGGACCGAACTCCAACAGCTTCGTCCAGCACGTGCTGGCGGAGGTTCCGGAGCTCGGCCACGCCCTGCCACCGACCGCGATCGGCAAGGATTGGCGCGAGAGCGGCCTCTATGCCGGCTGGACGCCGAGCCGCACCGGGATACAGGCCTCGCTCTACGGGCTCGCCGGTATCTCGCTCGGCTGGGTCGAGGGCATCGAGATCAACCTGCTCGGCCTCGTCGCGGGCCTCGACCTGCGCCAGCCGGCGTTGAAGCTGCCCGGCTGGGGCCGGGTGGGATTCTAGCAGCCCCCCGAAGGTCTCGCGATCTGAATGCGGGTCATCCCGGGCGACCGCAGGGAGGCCCGGGATCCATGCCGGAACTTTGCCGAGGAAGGTTCAGGCATGGGTCCCGGCTCCGCGCCGCTATGCGGCTTCGGCCGGAACGACACAGCCTTCAAACCCACGTAGCAAATTAGTTCCGCAGCACCAGGCAGGCGCCGCCCGCCTGCCGCAGGCGGTTGCAGGTCACGGTGGCCTCGCGCAGGCTCTGGGCCGGCAGCCTGACGCGGTAGTAGCGCGCCCTGCCCCGCCCCGGCACCGCCGAGCCCAGCACCATGGTCGGTTTGCCGGCGAGCAGAGAAGCGAAACGGGCGACGACGCGTTGATAGGAGGCAATGGCGCGGGCCTTCGAAGGATTGCCGGAGAGCTGCACGCCGAACGGGCCATAGGCGCCCTCGACGAGGACGGCTGGCGCCGTGGTCCGGATCGAGGCGACCGCCGTCAGGCAGTCTGTTTCCTGCGTGGTCGCCGGCGGAGGCGCTTCACCGGGGCCGAGGCGCCATTCCTCGACCGAACGGCCGGTGATGAAGCGGACATAGGCCTGCGTCTCGTACGGCAGCGTGCCGCCACGGGCGACCCAGCGGGCGAGCCGGTTGGGGCCGCCATTATAGGCGGCAGCGGCGAGGCCGAGATTGCCGAACTGCGCCTTCAGCGCCGACAGGAAGGCGGCCGAATGCGGGATCGCCGCCTCCGGGTCGAAAGGGTCGGCAAGGCCGCGCTCGTTCGCAGTCCCCGGCATGAACTGGGCGATGCCCTGCGCGCCGGCCGGGCTCGTGACATGCGGCCGGAAGCTGCTTTCGCGCCAGATCAGCCGGGTGAAGAAGGCGACGGGCAGCTCGTGCTGCTTCGCCGCCCCCTCGATCAGGCGGCAGATGGTCTGCGCCACACTCTCCTGCTGGGGTTCGGCGAGCGCCGGGCCGCAGGACAGCGCCACGGCGAATGCCGCCGCGACCACAGCGCAACCGCTCACCCTTGTCAGAATCCGCCTGGCGATTCTCATGGCCCTCATCCTGAGGAGCCATTCCGTAAGGAATGGTGTCTCGAAGGATGCTCCAAGAGGCTGCGGAACCTTCTGGAGCATCCTTCGAGACGCAAGCGAAGCTTGCTCCTCAGGATGAGGGCTGTGTTTCCAGGCAGTTCGTCACGCAGCTTCCAGCGCCTGGGCGAGATCGGAGATCAGGTCCTCGATATTCTCGATGCCGACCGAGATCCGGATCAGCGCATCGGTGAGGCCGATCTCCTCGCGCATTTCGCGGGCGACGCCGGAATGCGTCATCGCAGCGGGATGCGAGACCAGCGTCTCGGTGCCGCCGAGGCTGACCGCGAGCTTCATGATCTGGAGATTGTCGAGAACCGCGAAGGCCTCCTTCTCGCCCCCTTTCACGTCGAAGGCGAAGGTCGAGCCGGGCTGGCTGCACTGCCGGTCGAACACGGCCTTGCGCGGATCGCCCTCCTTGAGATTGCCGAGATAGTGCACCTTGGCGATCTTGGGATGGTTCAGCAGGTACTCCGCGACCTTGCGGCCGTTCTCATTGGCCCGGTGCATGCGGATGTCGAGGGTCTCCAGCGAGCGCATCAGCATCCAGCAGGAGTTCGGGTCGAGCTGCGTGCCGAGCGAGCCGCGCCAGGCCTTGACCTGCCGCACCAGCGCTTCCGAGCCGCTGATCGAGCCGCCGACGAGATCGCTGTGGCCGCCGACATACTTGGTCAGCGAGAGCAGCGAGAGGTCGGCGCCATGCTTCAACGGCTTCTGGAAGATCGGTCCGAGCATGGTGTTGTCGACCACGACCGGCGGGCGATGACCCTGTGATTTCTCCAGCTCGTCAGCGATGGCCTTGCAAGCCGAGAGATCGACCAGACCGTTGGTCGGGTTGGCCGGCGTCTCGACCAGGATCATCGCCACCCGCCCCTTGGCCGCAGCGGCCTTGGCGACAGCACGCATCTGGGTCACATCGACGCCGTCGGTGAAGCCGAAAGGCGTGACGCCGAAGGCTCCCATCTGGTTCTTCAGCAGCGTCTCCGTGCCGCCATAGAGCGGGCGGCTGTGGATGATCGTGTCGCCCGGCCGCAGGAAGGCGAAGCAGGTGGTCGCGATCGCCGCCATGCCGCTGGCGAAGACCGCGCATTTCTCGGCCTCGTCCCAGATCGCCAGGCGATCCTCGAGGATCTCCATGTTGGGATGGTTGAACCGCGAATAGACCAGGCCCGATTTCTCGCCCGGCTTGAGCTGGCGGCGGCCGGCGGTCAGGTCGAAGAAGTCCTTGCCCTGCTGGGCGTTCTCGAAAACGAAGGTCGAGGTCAGGAAGACCGGCGGCTTGAGCGAGCCCTCGGACATGGCCGGCGAATAGCCGAAGCCCATCATCAGGGTCTCGGGGTGGAGCTTTCGATTGGCGATCCGGTCCTTGTGGTAGTCGTCCTGGCTCATGATCCGCCTCCGTTGCCGGTGCACCGCACCGCTTTCGTGGCGTCAGCCTATGACGATCCGGGCGCCATTGCATGAACGATCATCGGCATTCTAAGGATCAGTTGAGCACGATTCCGCTCATCATCCTTCCACATGGAGCAGATCATGCTCGACAGCACCGACCGCCGCATGCTCGCCCTGCTGCAGGAGGACGGCCGCATCACCAATCACGATCTGTCGCAGAGGGTCGGGCTGTCGCCGACGCCCTGCCTGCGCCGGCTGAAGCGGCTGGAAGAGAGCCGCGTGATCAAGGGCTATTCGGCAATCGTCGACCCCAAGGCCTATGGCCTGCCCTTCAGCGTCTTCGTCTCGGTCCGCCTCAGCCAGCAGACCCAGGAGCACATCGCCGAGTTCGAGAAGGCGGTCGAAAGCTGGCCGGAAGTCGCCGAATGCTACCTGATGACCGGCTCGCAGGACTATCTGCTGCGCGTGCTGACCGACGGCATCGAGGGCTATGAG
>JAEXUU010000780.1 GCA_023452965.1 Pseudomonadota bacterium
GCCGGCAGCTCATGCGCCGCCCAAGCGGCTCGCGGCACGGGGTCGCCGACCTGGAACTGGAAGCCTGCGACCTTGGTGCCGCCGGCCGCAAGTTCGCAGCGATAGCTGAGATTGTACCATTGCTTGCGGCTGCGGAAGGCGGCGCCTCCCGCCTGCAGAGCGTTCCCTGCCAGTCTTGCTTGGCCCATGGCATAGGCGACGACCCGGTCCGGCTCGAAATCCGCCTTCCAGGCGTGGATCTGGCTCATCGCCTCGAGATTGCAGAGCTGCTCGATGCGCTCGCTGCCCTCGAGCTGGGCAAGTGCCAGCCGGGCCTGCCGGCTGCGCGGATTGGCTAGGACACCTTCCGAGAACAGCTTTTGTGCCGTGATCATGGCGGGCGGCTCCGGCGCGGGAGGCGGCATGGTCTCGGGCTGGACGGCTGGCGTTGGCGCGGTAGGGGCGGGTGGTTCATTGGCAGGCGGTGCGGATGATGGGGGCGGCGCTGCGACAGCCGGGGTCGGTTGCGCCGCCTGGGCTGCCGGTGGTTCGATCTCGTCCGGCGCGACGAGCTCGACCGCGATGCCTTCCTCCGTTGGCGAGGGCAGGGTATCGAAGCGGGTAAGTGTCAGAAGCGCCGCGAGCAGAGCGAAGTGGAAGCAAAGCGATGCGGCGATGCTGCCGAATCCGGTTGCGGTTCGCTGGCTGCCGGCGCTCCGCATGCCTCAGCACCAGGTCGCGGCAGAGGTGTTGTCGGCAGTGGCGAAGGGGATCGTTCTCACTGGCGCCGCCCGGTTCGCTTTGCTCGGCGCAGAAGGGCCAGCAAATCGGCGATTTTGCGGCCGGGTCTAGCGCCGGCTGACGGCGAGGGCGCCGGCGACGATCAGCAGCGCTCCGGCATAGGTCGTGAGCGGCGGCACCTCGGAGAAGACAAGCCAGCCGAGCAGGCTCGCCCAGATCAGCGCCGTGTACTCGATCGGCGCCAACCGCGACGCGGGCGCCCGGGCGAAGGCCGAGGTCAGGAAGAGATGGCCGCCGACGCCGAGCGCGCCGGCAAGCAAGTAGGCCGACAGATCCCGGCCGGTCATCGGCACGAAATAGAGCGAGGCCGGTATGACGAGGCAGAGCGCCGGGCCGGCGTTCTGGAACAGCACGATGATCGCCGGATGCTCCTTCAGCGCGATCCTGCGCAGCAGGATCAGGTTGAACGCGTAGGAGACCGCCGAGAACAGCGCGGCGGCGACGCCGAGCTCGGCGCCTGTGACGCCGCCCTGCAGCCGCGGCCAGACCATCACCAGCATGCCGGCGAGGCCGAAGCCCAGCGCCTGCAGGATACGCCCGTCCAGCCGTTCCTTGAGGATCAGAGCGCCGAGCAGCGCGACGAAGACCGGGGCCAGGAAGGACAGCGTCAGCGCCTCCGCCAGAGGCAGCGTCGAAACCGAGTAGAAGAAGCTGCCGGCGGTCATGACCACGACGGGGATACGCACGCTGTTGCCGATCACGCTCGCCCGCGTCGGCATCGCCGGGCGCAGGAATGCGACGACGGCGAGCGCACACACGCCGCCCATCGCGAAGCGCATGAACAGCGCCACGATGAAGGGGTGCTGCTGCATCTGCGCCTTGATCGCCACATCCATCAGCGTCAGCAGGGCGATGCCGAGGATGGCGCGCAGCGCAGTGCCGTGGCTCATGGCTGGGCGTCGGCGAGCGGCTTGCGGAAATGGTATTCCCAGGTCGCCGAGATGTCGGCGAGGTAGCGCTCGCCCGGCCAGCGCCGGAAACCGAGTTTCTCGTAGAAGCGATGGCCGCGGGCAAAGCGCGTATCCGACCACAGCATCATCTCGGCGCTGCTACGCTCCTGGGCGAAGGCGAGCGTGCGGGCGAACAGCGCCTGCGCCAGCCCGGCCCCGCGGAACTGAGGATCGACATAGACCTTGGTCAGTTCGACGGCGTCCTGCTCCGGGACCGGCGCAACGCCGATCGAGCCGACGATGCGACCGCCATTGCCCTCCGCAACCCAGAGCCGCCCGCCCTTGCGGGCGAAATGGCTGGCGGGCTGGCGCAGTTCCGGGAACTCGGACCAGTCGAAGAGACAGCCGGGATATTCGGAAAAGCTCGCGGCGACGAGCGCCGCTAGCGGTTCGGAATCGGCGTCGGTGGCGTCGCGAAGCGGCGGAAGGCTCATGGCTCTAGCGCTTAGGGCCAATCGCGTCGGCTGCAAAGATGGCCCTCCCGCTCGCCGGCCATGCTCCTATCGCAGCAGCGCGAGGGCGACGTCGGCGGTCAGCTTCAGCGCCGCAGCGGCGAGCAGCAGATAGCAGGCGAAGAACAGCCGCTTCTGATCGAGCCGGTCATGCAGCCAGCGTCCGAGCCAGACGCCGAGCGGGGCTGCCGGCGCGAGCGCGAGCGCGCCCCAGAGCAGGCTCGGCTGCTTCAGTGCCAGCGAAAGGTATGGCGGCAGCTTGAGCAGGTTGCCGAGCATGAAGATCGCGATGGTGGTGCCGACGAAGCTGGTCTTCGAGAGGCCGCGCGCCAGCAGGTACATCGCCACCGGCGGTCCCCCTGCATGGGCGACGAAGGTGGTGAAGCCCGAGGCTGCTCCGGCGAACAGGGCAAGCACCGGCGAAACCGGCAAGGTTCCGGGCGGTGCGAGCCGTCCGCGCAGAAACCAGTGCGCGGTGAAGCTCAGCGTGGTCAGGCCGATGATCAGCGTGACGATCCGGGCGTCGACCATCAGGAAGATCGCGTAGCCGATGCCTATGCCGGTGACGAGGCCGGGCATCAGCCAGGCAAGATCGGGTTTCGACCAGGTCGCGAAACCGAAGGCG
>JAEXUU010000810.1 GCA_023452965.1 Pseudomonadota bacterium
GGTGATCCTGGCGGGGGAGATGCCGGCATAGGCGGCGGCTCGGGGATTGGCGCCGACGGTGCGGATCGCATAGCCGAGACGGGAGCGGTAGATCAGCAGCCAGACCGCGACGAGCGCGGCGAGCGCCAGCAGGAAGGCGCTGTTCAAGGGCGTCGTCGGCAGCTTCAGGCCGAGCGGCGCCAGCAACTGGTGCATCGGCGTCAGCGTCGCATGCTTCGCGAAGTCCGCTGTCTCGGGCTGCATCGAGCCCGGTTTCCCGATCACCTCGACCAGCAGGTAGACGATCAGGGTCGCGGCGATGAAGTTGAACATGATCGTGGTGATCACGACATGGCTGCCGCGCATCGCCTGCAGATAGCCGGGAATGAAGGCCCAGACCGCGCCGCCCCCCGCTGCGGCGAGGATGGCGAGCGGCACCAGCAGGATGCCCGGTAGCGGCGCGAGCCAGAGGCAGGCCAGCGCGGCAAAGATGCCGGCGACCGTCGCCTGGCCCTCGCCCCCGATATTGAACAGCCCGGCATGGAAGGCGACGGCGACGGCGAGCCCGGTGAAGACGAAATTGGTGGCGTAATAGAGCGTGAAGCCCAGCCCTTCGAGGCTGCCGAGCGAGCCCTTCAGCAGGAGCGCTGTCGCCTCCAGCGGGCTCTCGCCAATGCCGAGCACGACGAGCCCGGCGACCAGCAGCGCGGCCGCGACCGAGACCAGCGGCACGAGCGCGGTGTCGGCCCAGCGCGGCAGCTCGATCGGCGCGGCGCTCATGCCGCCCGCTCGCTGACGCCGGCCATCAGCAGGCCGAGGTCGCGCTCGTCCGCCTCTTCGGCAACGCGTTCGCCGGTAATCCTTCCGCCGCACAGCGCCAGAATCCGGTCCGACAGCGCCATCACCTCCTCGAGCTCGACCGACACGAGCAGGATCGCGACCCCGGCATCACGCAGCGCGATCAGGCGGCGATGGATGAATTCGATCGCGCCGATATCGACGCCGCGGGTTGGCTGGCCGACCAACAGCACTTTCGGCGCCCGTTCGATCTCGCGGGCTAGCACGATCTTCTGCTGGTTGCCGCCGGAGAATTTCGCCGTCTTCAGCCCGGGATCGGCGGGGCGGACGTCATAGGCCTGCATGCCAGCGAGCGCATGGCCGCGGACCGCCAAAGGCGAGAGCAGGGGCCCAGGGCCGAAGGCCGGATCGTCGTGATAGCCGAGGATCATGTTCTCGGCTGCGGCAAAGGCGGTGACGAGACCGGCCTTCTGCCGGTCCTCGGGGATATGCATCAGCCCGAGCCGGCGCAGATTGGCCGGGCTGCGATCGGCGGCGTTGAGGATCCTTCCATCAAGGCGGATCACCCCGCGCGCCGGCTGGATGAGCCCGGCGAGCACGTCGAGCAATTCGCTCTGGCCGTTGCCGGCGACGCCGGCGATGCCGACGATCTCGCCTTCATGCAGCGTCAGGCTGGCCTCGCGCAGCGTCTCGTGGCCGCGCGCATCGACCACGCTGAGCCCGACCGCCTCCAGCACCGGCGCACCGCGTAGGCGCGGCGTCTTCTCGACCCGCAGCAGCACGCGCCGGCCGACCATCGCCACGGCAAGCTCGGCCGGCGACGTCTGCGCGGTTTCGACATGGGCGACCATCTCGCCGCGCCGCATCACCGAGACCCGGTCGGTCACCGCCATGATCTCGCGCAGCTTGTGGGTGATCAGGATCACCGTCTTGCCCTGCGCCTTGAGCGCCCTCAGCAATTCGAAGAGCTGGTCGGCCTCGGCCGGGGTCAGTACCGCAGTCGGCTCGTCGAGGATCAGCACCTCGGCCCCGCGATAGAGCGCCTTCAGGATCTCGACGCGCTGCTGCAGCCCGACCGAGAGCGAGCCGACCGTCGCGTCCGGGTCGATGGCGAGACCGTATTGCGCCGAAAGCCTGGCCAGCTCGGCCCGCGCTTTGGCGATGCCGCGCTTCAGCCAGGTCCCGCCCTCGGCGCCGAGCACGACGTTCTCGACCACCGAAAGCGGCTCGACCAGCATGAAGTGCTGGTGGACCATGCCGATGCCGGCGGCGATCGCTTCGGCCGAGGAGCGGATGGTGCGCTTTGTGCCGCGCACCCGGATCTCGCCGGAATCGGCCTCGTAGAAGCCGTAGAGGATCGACATCAACGTCGATTTGCCTGCGCCGTTCTCGCCGACGATGCCATGGATCGAGCCGGCCGCGACCGTGAGCGAGACGTCTCGGTTCGCGGCAACCGGGCCGAAGGACTTCGAGACGCCGGAGAGTTCGATCGCGGCAGGCAGGGCGCCCGTCATAGGTGAAGAACCATGCCGTCATGGGCACGGGTCTCGGGGAGCGGCTCGCCATGCGCCAGCATGTCCGGCCCCATATGGGTCAGGATGATGCGCGGCGTGTCGAGCGCGTCGCGATGAGCCGCGAGCGAGCGATAGTCGAGATGGTTGGCCAGCACCCGGTCGAATGTGTAGCACTCGACGAGCAGCGCATCGGCACCCGCAGCGAGCGGGATCAGCGCGTCCGTCCAGGCGGTGTCGCCGGAATAGGCGAAGGTCTTGCCGCCATGGCTCAGCCTGTAGCCCTGGCAGGGGCCGGCGCGCTCGTCATGCACCATCGCGAAGGCTTCGACCGCGATGCCGTCGAGTTCCGCCGGAGCCTCGGGCGTGATCTCCACATAAGTGATCGGGAAGCGCCAGCGATTGCTGGAGGCGCCGGGAAAGTCGGTTTCGAGCGCATGCCGGGCCCGGTGCTCGACGCCCTCCGGGCCGGCGATGGTCAAAGGCTCGCGCCGGCGCGAGAGGAACTGCGCTTCGAGCAGGAAGGCCGCCAGCCCGCCGAAATGGTCGCCGTGGAAATGCGTGAACAGCAGCGTCGAGAGCTGGTTGCGCACGACGCCGGCCCGGTTGAGCGCGACCATGCTGGACGAGCCGCAATCGAGCAGCAGCTTCGCCTCGCCCGCCTCGATCTGGAGGCAGGTGTTGAAGCGGCCGCCGGAGCCGAACGCGTCGCCCGAGCCGTGGATGGTGATCTTCATCGCGCCGATGCGGCGGTGCGAGCCGTCACATCGTGCACTTGGAGTCCGACATGTAGTCGTGGACCTTGACCGAGCCGGCGATGATGTCGGCCCGGGCCTTGGCGGCGGCGGCCTTCATCTCGGCGCTGATCAGCGCCTTGTTGTTGTCGTCGAGCGCCCAGCCGACGCCGTCCTCCTTCAGTCCGAGCACGGAGACGCCGGGCTTCCAGCTGCCCTCGCGGGCCGCCTTGAAGGAGTTGTAGGCGGCGACGTCGACGCGCTTCAGCATCGAGGTCAGCACCTTGCCGGGATGCAGCATGTTCTGGTTCGAATCGACGCCGATGCCGAGCTTGCCGGCGTCCGCGGCGGCGCGCAGCACCCCGATCCCGGTCCCGCCGGCGGCGTGGTAGACCACGTCGGCGCCGCGGTCGATCTGCGACTTGGCGAGCTCGCCGCCCTTGACCGGGTCGTTCCAGGCGGCCGGGGTCGAGCCGGTCATGTTCTGGAAGATCTCGGCCTCCTTCTTCGCCGCCTTGACGCCCTGGACATAGCCGCAGGCGAATTTGCGGATCAGCGGAATGTCCATGCCGCCGACGAAGCCGACCTTGCCGGTCTTCGAGGCGAGGCCGGCGAGCAGCCCGACGAGATAGGAGCCTTCATGCTCCTTGAATACCACGGACTGCACGTTCGGCAGCTCGACCACCATGTCGATGATGGTGAACTTCAGATCCGGGAACTCGGCCGCGACCTTCTGCAGCGCTGTCGCCTGCGAGAAGCCGACGGCGATGATCGGCGAATGGCCGTCGCGCGCGAAGCGGCGCAGCGCCTGCTCGATCTGGGCATCGTTGGTCGGCTCGAAATCGCGGAACTCGACGCCGGTATCGGCCTTGAACTTCTCGGCGCCGATGAAGACGCCTTCGTTGAAGGATTTGTCGAACTTGCCGCCCTTGTCATAGACGACCGCCGGCTTGATCGCGGTCTGGGCGGTGGCGGCGAACGCCGAAAGGGCGACGCCGGCCAGGGCCAGAGCGAGGGATTTCAGGCGCATGGAACCGTTCCCCTGGCACGCATGGAGCAGTTCGGCTGCCCCCTTATGCGGTCACGATGGCACGGCTTTTCGAAAGGGCCAAGCGGCTGCGCGAGAGGTGCGCCGCCTGGCGTTTCGCCAGAGCGTCCAGGCTCCGTCAGCCGCGCTGGATCGAGACCCCGCCATCGGCGAGGAAGGCCGTGCCGGTGACGAAGCTCGACGCGTCCGAGGCCAGGAACAGCGCGGCCCTCGCGATCTCCTCGGGCCTCGCCATGCGCTTCAGGGCGTGGAGTCCCTCGACGAAGGCCAGCACCTCCGGCCCGGCATCGGGCGCGTTGGTGAAACTCGCCGGCGTATCAGTGCCGCCCGGCAGCAGCGCGTTGACGCGGATGCGCTGGCTGCCCAGCTCGGCCGCGAGCGCCTTCACCAGCCCGATCTGCCCGGCCTTGCTCGCCGCATAGGCGGACATGCCGGAAAGCCCGGCCGTGTAGCCGACGAAGCTCGAAGTGAAGATCAGCGAGCCGCCGCCGCGCGCCTGCAGCGCCGGCACCTGGTATTTCGCGCCGAGGAAGGCGCTCGTCAGGTTGGTCTCGATCAGCTCGCGCCAGGCGGCCGGGGACATTTCCGCCACCGGTGCCAGCTCGCCGACGACGCCGGCATTGTTGAAGGCGATGTCGAGCCCGCCGAAGCGTGCCGTCGCCGCCTCGACCAGGCGCTGCGCCAGCGCTTCGTCGCGGATATCGCCGGCAATGGCGAGCGTCTCCCCGCCGGCGGCTGCGATCTCGGCCGCGAGCCGGTCGAGCTCATCCTGGCGCCTCGCCGTCACCACCACTCTTGCCCCTTCGCTGGCGAACAGGCGGGCGGCGGCGCGCCCGATCCCGGAGCTCGCACCGGTGACGCGCGCGATCTTGTCTTTGAGAACCGTCATGGCTTTGCCTTTCATGCCGCAGGAAACTGCGGCGCGTTGATCGCAGCCGGCGGGACGGGGCAGACACCCGCTTCCTGTCACGGCA
>JAEXUU010000077.1 GCA_023452965.1 Pseudomonadota bacterium
GTGGGCCGGCGATGGGGGGGTACCGGGGGGGCGGGCCCCCGACCGAGGTGCCCATCACCGTGCCGACCTGCTCGACGCGCTTGCCGGGCGTGATGAACTTGCCGGAGACCTTGAGATCGGCCGGCGCATCGGCCGGAGCCGGGATGATGGTGTTGGCCGGCAGCAAGGCGTGACCGACCAGCTTGGCCGGGAACTCCTTTTGCGCATCCTGCGCGCCGGCGAGCATGGTGGACGAGAGAAGCAGGGCGGCAGCGAGGCGCAGACGCATGGAGGACTCCGGGTTTGGGAAGAGCGGAAGGCCCCGCTTCGCGCCCGGAGTTTGCAGCCGCGCGACAGCCACGTGACGCTTGCGCGACAGTCCTCAGCCGAGCGCGGCGAACCGGCGGCCGAAGCGCCTGCCGCCATCGGCCGTCGAGACTTCGCCGACCCGCGCCAGCGAAACGAGGACGGCGCGAATGGCCGGGCGGACCTTGAGCCCCTGCCGGAACTGCAAGGCGATCGCCTCGGCATCGAGCGGCGCACCGCCCTTGGCCAGGATGGCGAGCACGGCGGCAACCCGTTCGACCGGCTGGGTGGGGAAGACCGGCCTGCCGGCCGCTGCCGAAGGAAGCGACAGGAGTTCGGCGGCTTCGACCTGCTCGCCCATGCCCCCGCCTTCCCCGAAGCGCGGGCGCTGATAGTCCGGCCGCAGCCCGCGCACCGCGCCGCGCGCCTCCTCGCCCCGCCGCTCGCGATTGAGGGCGATCAGACGGGAAAGCACCTCCTCCACACCGGCATCGACCGGCCAGCCATAGGCCGCGGCCACCGCGGCATCGATGGCGTCGTGATGCTCGCCGAGGATCAGGACGAGGCCGCGATCGCGGACATCCTCCTCGCCGGGCGTCAGCGGCAGGCCGGCCCGGATCTTCTCACGGACATTGTAGAGCCCGGTCAGCGTCAACCCGGGATGCGCCGCGAGCACCTGCTTGCGCAAGGCGTCGAGCGCCTCGGCCGGCTCGCGGATCGCCTGCTTCTGGGTCTCCGTGGCATCGGGGAAGGGAAAAGGATCGAAGCAGCGCGATTTGGAATAGCGGGGATCATTGCCGATGCCGAGCCAGCCACCGGCGCGCAACGCCCAGAGCTGATGGATGCGCGAGGACAGCACGCCGAGATGGAAGGCGTCCGAAAGCGCGACCGCGATGACCATGTTGTCCGGCAAGATCGACTGGTCGAGGAACTGGAAGACGCGATGCTTGGCCGTTTCGACCGTGGCGATGTAGCGCTGCAGGCCGGAAAGCGCCGGCCGCAATTCGCGACGCGGCTCGCCAAAAACCCACCACAGATCGCGATAGGACTGCCGGTTGTTGGCGTCGCGCCCCATCAGCCTACCGGTCGCATCCTTCACCTCCTTCACCGTCAGCTTGATGTGCTGGTAGACCTCCGGGAAGCGCTCGCGGACCTCTCCGGCGTCGAGCCCGAACAGGTCGATGACGAGGGCGCCGCGCGGGCGGGCGGCGAGATCGCGCCCGTTCCGATAAGGCCGGATATGGGCTTCGAGCCCGGGACGGCGGCCGAGGCCGAGCCCCGCCGCCTCTGCCGGCGAGACGATGAAGCCCGCCCCGTGCAGCTTGACGCCCGGCGAGCACATCGCCTCGTTGCCCAGCAAGGACTGGGCACGCGAAGCGTCGGCGCCGATGGTAAGGTCGGCATTGATGCGGCCCGTTCGCTCCGCGAAGCCGATCTGCGGCTGATCGCTGTCGAGGCCCGTTTCCGAGATGACTTCGAGCAGCCGCCCCTCATGTCGGCCGGCAGCGGCCACCGTCATGGCGATGCGCACCGCGGCGGCGTCCTTGCCGGCCTTGGTCCAGGGATGGTCGGCGACCGCCAGCAGCAACGAAACCGGGTTTTGCGCATCCAGATGCCGCTCGACGGTGCGGCGCTGGAAGAGCTGGGTGATCGAGTTGGTGGTGACGAAGCCGAAGCGCCGCAGCACCGTGCCCGGCTCTGTGAGCAGCGCGGCGGCGCGGTCCCACCAGTACATGACGAGGTCGGCGCTCTCGTTCATCTGGGGCCAGGCGAGCCGCAGCGCCGCGACATAGCCGTCGCCGAGCCGGCCGCGCAGGTCCTTGCCGCCGATGAAAGGCGGGTTGCCGACGATGAACTCTGCCTCCGGCCAGGGTGGCGGACGCGGATTGGCCGGCGCGACCTCGCGGCCGGCTTCCACCGAAGGCACCGGCCAGTCGTCCCAGGTCAGCAGCGCATCGCCCGGCGCGATCTGCGCAAGCCGGCGCAGGATCGGCTCGCGCGGCGCGTAGGCCCGCGTCCGCAGATGCCATTGCAGATAGCCGATCCAGAGCATCAGATCGGCTATCGCCACCGCCCGGCGATTGGCGTCGATGCCGAAGAACTGGCCCGGCCCGACGCCGCGCTCGGCGAAGCCGCCGAGATGCTCGACGGCGCCGAGCTCGGCGGCGGTCTCGAGCACCTCGCCCTCGAGCCGCTTCATCAGATCCTGGGCGACATGCAGGAAATTGCCGGTGCCGCAGGCGGGATCGAGCACCCGCGTCTCGCAGAGCGTCAGGTGAAAGGCCTCGACCAGCGCCAGCGCCGCCCGCGCGCTGCCGCCATCGCGCGCCTGCTGGGCCGCGCCGAGCACGGCTCGCCAGTCGTCGCGTAGCGGCGCGATCACGGTCTCGACGACCAGACGCTCGACATAGGCGCGCGGCGTGTAATGCGCGCCGAGCCTTGCCCGCTCGACCGGCTCCAGCGCCTGTTCGAGCAGGGCGCCGAAGATCGCCGGCTCGACCAGGCTCCAATCGTGCTCGGCCGCCGCCAGCAATTCGGCGATGCCGTCCCTGCCGAGCGCAAAGACCTGCGGCTCGGCGAACATGCGGCCGTTGAACTGCTTGATCTGCGCCCGCACCGCCGAGGAAAAGCCGCCGCAATCCATCGCCCGCCAGAGATCCTCGACCAGCGGCTTGAAGCTCTTCGGCGCCTCCAGGCATTCGCGCAGCAAGCGCTTGAAGCTGTCGCGCGGGATCAGGCCGACATCCTCGGCGAACATCGTGAAAAGGCAGCGCATCAGGAAGAGCGCGACATCCTCGGCATCGTAGCGACGCTCGAGCGCCTTCGAGACGGCGGCGAGCCGCAGTGCGATCTGGCGCGTCGCGAGCGCCGCATGGCGGGCGGGGTCGAGCGATGCGGGATCGGACCAGATCCCGGCGATCCGGGCCCGGATCGCCGGGATCTGGTCCGATCCCGCATCGCTCG
>JAEXUU010000319.1 GCA_023452965.1 Pseudomonadota bacterium
CCCCGCCCGGGCCGGCGATGCCGGCCGCGGCTTCGCGGTGGTAGCCTCGGAGGTCCGAACCCTCGCCCAGCGCTCCGGCGAAGCCTCCAAGGGCATCAATGCGCTGATCAGCGCTTCCAACACCGAAGTCGCGCGCGGCGTCACCCTGGTGCGCTCGGCGGGCTCGGTGCTGGAGCGGATCGTCGCCGCATCCCAGCAGGTGGCGTCCGCTGTCTCGGGAATCTCCTCCGGTTCGTCGGAACAGGCGAACGGGATCGACGAGATGAGCCAGACGCTCGCCATGATGGATGCCTCGACGCAGCAGAACGCCGCTCTCGCCGAGGAAAGCGCTGCGTCCGCGGCCGCGTTGTCGAGCCAGGTTCAGAGGCTGGACGGGCTGATCGCCGCCTTCAAGGTCGACGGCTCCCCGCCGCAGGATGCGCGGTCGGTCGCGCACTCCGCCACCAGCGAGCCTGACCGGCTGAGGCGGCTTGCTCTGGAGGGACTTGCCGAAAACGCTGCCGGTCCGCGCACATTCGCCGGCAAGGGAGCGGCGTGAACAACGCCTGCCTCGCCCCTTCGCAAGCCGTGCGAGCTTCACGCCGGGGGCGAGCCCTCAGGCGGCGAGCAGGCCGAACAGATTGCGCGGATCCTCGGGCTCGGTAAGCAGGTCGATCTCGTCGTAATAGTCGGTGCCCTCGATCAGGTCGTCGAGATAGCGCAGCGCCGAGAAATCCTCGGTGGCGAAGCCGACGGAATCGAAGACCGTGATCTGGTCGCGGGCGCGGCGGCCTTCCGCCTCGCCGGTGATCACGCGCCAGAGCTCGGTCACCGGGAAGTCGGGCGGCATCTGCTGGATCTCGCCCTCGATCCTCGTTTGCTCCGGCAGCTCGACGAAGACGTCGGCGCGAAGCAGGATCTCGCGCTGCAGCTCAGTCTTGCCCGGGCAGTCGCCGCCGACCGCATTGATGTGCACTCCGGCGCCGACCATGTTGTCGGAGAGGATCGTCGCCTTCAGCTTGTCGGCGGTGACGGTGGTGATGATGTCGGCGCCGAGCACCGCCTCCTGGGCGCTCGCCGTCACCTCGATCTCGAAGCCCCGGCCAGCGAGATTGGCGAGGAATTTCTCGGTCGCGCTCGAATCGATGTCGAAGACGCGCAGGCGCCTGATCCCGTTCAGCGCCTTGAAGGCGAGCGCCTGGAACTCCGACTGCGAGCCGAGCCCGATGATCGCCATCACCTCGGCATCCTTACGCGCGAGATAGCGGGCCGCGACGGCCGAGGTCGCCGCCGTGCGCAGAGCCGTGGTGATCGTCATCTCGGAAAGCAGGCGCGGATAGCCGGTGTCGACATCCGCCAGAACGCCGAAGGCGGTCACCGTCTGCAGACCGGCGCGCGTGTTCTTCGGGTGGCCGTTGACGTATTTGAAGCCGTAGAGCGCGCCATCGCTGGTCGGCATCAGCTCGATCACGCCGTCGCGGGAATGGCTGGCGACGCGCGGCGTCTTCTCGAACTCGGCCCAGCGTCGGAAGTCCTCTTCGATGTAGCCCGCGAGCCCGGTCAGATAGGCCTCGACCCCGACGGCCCTGACCAGCCGGACCATGTTGTCGACGCCCACATACCGCATCATCGCGCGCCCTCCTCTGCTGTTTGGTTCTCTCCCCATTCTACGACAAGGCAATTTGCACTATGAACTGCGAACAAGTTCATCCAGAGGCAGAAATAAGAGCAATCTGCCAATCAAAATTGAGCATTTTGCGATGCATGTCTTCGACGAGCTCGATCATCGCTTGATCTCCGCCCTGCGCGAGGACGGCCGCGCGCCGATCTCGAAGCTCGCGACGATTCTTGGCATCTCGCGGGCGACCGTGCAGAGCCGGCTCGACAGGCTGATCGAATCCGGGGCCGTGCTCGGCTTCACCGTCCGCTTCCGCCAGGACACCGACGACAAGGCGATCCGAGCGATCATGATGATCGAGGTCACCGGCCGTTCGACGACGGCGGTGATCCGCCAATTGCGCGGCCTGCCGGAGCTGCATTCCCTGCACACCACCAATGGCGGTTGGGACCTCGTCGCCGAGATTCGCGCCGACAGCCTGAGCGATTTCGACCGGGTCCTGCGCGAGGTCCGCACCATCGACGGCGTCCTCAACAGCGAAACCAGCATCCTGCTGAGCTCGGTCTGAGCGCGCTCGCACGGGCGCTCGGGCAGAAGAGGCGCCGCTGCGGGAATGCACGGCACAGCCAAGCCGGTTGATGGGCGCGTAGAACTGGATGGATCAGCGAGATGCCACAGCAGTGGCGCGACCTACGGGAGTCGAACCCGTCTCCCCAGCGTGAAAGGCTGGTGTCCTAACCGATAGACGAAGGTCGCGAGCTTCTGCCGCGAGGCGGCGTTGCTGCGAAGCGGGGCGAGCTATAGTCACCCTGCCGCGGTTGGGCAAGCCCGGTTTTCGGATTTCTGTCGACCGTTCACAGCGGCTTCGCCAGATCGAGCACGCGCAGCTCCGCCTTCTCCGAGCCGCCCCAGCGATTCAGGGTCAGCGTCGCAGCGAGATGGACCTGCTCGCCGCGCGCCGCCAGCAGCGCCC
>JAEXUU010000212.1 GCA_023452965.1 Pseudomonadota bacterium
GTCATAGAGCTGGAGCATATAGAAGGAGCCCGACAGCATCAGGAGGTTGATGCAGCCGGAAAACACCCCGACGGCCGCAAGGGCGCCGCGGCAGGAGGACAGGGCGGCCGCCACGACCGAGAGCCCCGGCGCGGGAGAAGCTGGATGCGTCATCAAGGGCACTCCAAGCACTCTCGACGAAGACAGGCACAACAACGAAGCTGTAGCGCCTCGTTTGGCTTCCGCCATCGCAGCGGATACCCGCCGACGCAGCCGGAGCGCCATCACCGCCCCTCGGCGGCTCGTGGACATGCGTATCTCCGAGACCGTCGGCAACGGCATGACGATGCATCGCGCTGCTGTTACCGCGCCTGCGGTCTCAGCCCAGTAAAGCGCCCCGGCATCGGCGCCATCAATGTCGCAGAAGAAGTAACCCGCCGTACCGGCTGCCGATTACGTGCCCCGCCATCGGCGCCCGAAGCCAGACCGAGGCGTGACAATCCCGGTTTGACGCCCTGGTGGCGCCGTTGACGTCGATCAGCCGCCGGGGTGCTCGCGCCGGTAGCGGAATCGATCGCTGCATTGGCTGCTCACCTAGCCATGGGGGCAGTGCGTGGACGCGGTAATCGCGCCGGATGAATCCGCAGCCGCAGGAATCTCCTAGCGCAGCTACCCAGCGCGATGCCTGGGTAAGGCTTTCAGCTGAAAGCTCTACAAGTAGTTGAATTTTTAGATGAAATGGCGCGCCCGAAAGGATTCGAACCTCTGACCCTCAGATTCGTAGTCTGATGCTCTATCCAGCTGAGCTACGGGCGCGTGGCAACGGAACGGAGCGGCAGAAGCCGCGTTCGGCTGACGGATGTCGAATTAGCGAGTCGTGCCGCGCTTGGCAACCCCATTCTCGCGACTTTCTTTGCCGATTGATTTTCGGCGGCGCCGGAAGCTCTCCGGCTAGCCTATCCGTGAACCAGCCAGAATGGCGCCAGCCCGTATTGGGCCGAACCGAAGCCAAATTGCGGGATCGGCGCTGGCCCTTCTTCTCAGCCCGGCCGGCGCAGCCAGACGCGGTCATGCAGCGTCATGCCCGCGAGCATGGCTATGACGAAGAGCACGACCGGGGCGAGCCCGAGCGAGAGCGAGGCCAGTGCCGGCCCGGGGCAGAAGCCCGCCATGCCCCAGCCGATCCCGAAGATCGCCGAGCCCAGCAGAAGCCGTCGATCGATCGGCGATGTCGCCGGCAGATGGAAGCCCTCGTCAAAGGCGGGGCGCCGCAGGCGCTTCAGCACGGCCATGCCGGCGAGGGCGACCGTGACCGCGCCGCCGAGCACGAAGGCGAGGCTCGGATCCCAGACCCCGAAGATGTCGAGGAAGCCGCGCACCCGGGCGGGGTCGAGCATGCCCGACATGGCGAGGCCAAGCCCGAAGACGGTGCCCGCCACGAGGGCGGTAATGATCTGTGCGAATCGGTTCATGCGGCGACGAGCCTCATCAGGCTGACGGTGGCTATGCCCGCGAGCAGGAAAGCCACGACCGCGACGGCCGAGCGCGGCGAGAACCGGGCGAGGCCGACAATGCCGTGGCCGCTGGTGCAGCCCGAGCCCATCCTCGTCCCGAAGCCGACCAGGAGCCCGGCCAGCGCGATCACCGGCAGCGAGGCGGTGATCGTCACCGGCGGCCATTGCCCGGTTGCGAGCCGGTAGAGCGGCGGCCCGAGCAGGAGCCCGACGACGAAGGCGGCATTGGTCGCAGCCTGCGTGCCGAGCGCAAGCCGCCCGAGAATGCCGCTGACCCCGGCGACGCGGCCGTTCAGGAGCAGGAGCATGACGGCCGAGAGGCCGATCAGCATGCCGCCTGCGAGCGATGGCCAATAGGCCGTCATGCCGGCATCTCCTCGTTGCAGAAAATCTCGTGCAGGGCCTCGACCAGCCGCGCTGCCTTCGCGGCGGTCAGCCGGTAGAAGACCTGCTTGGCGTCGCGGCGCGTCTCGACCAGTCCCGCCTCGCGCAGCACGGTGAGCTGCTGCGACAGCGTCGGCTGGCGGATGCCGAGCATCTCCTCGAGCTGGCCGACCGCGTATTCGCCTTCGACCAGGGTGCAGACCAGCATCAGCCGGTTGCGGTTGGCGAGGGTGCGCAGCAACTCGGCGACCTCCTCGGCCCTGGCCGCGAGCTCGGCCCTGGTGTTCGGCTGTTCGGCTTGCATCGTCATCGCGTCTCAGCCCCAGACCGCGCCCGGCAGCGCATCGAGCGGGATCTTGAGATAGCGCCGGCCATTGCCCTCCGGTTCCGGCAGCCGGCCGCCATTGATGTTCACCTGAAGGGCGTGGAGAATCAGCTTCGGCATCGGCAGCGTCCTGTCGCGCGCCTGGCGCAGCGCGACGAAGGACGCCTCGTCCTGGCCGGCGACATGCGGGTTCGCCCGCTTCTGCTCGCCGACCGTGCTCTCCCAGCGCGCCGCCCGGCCGCCCGGGCGGTAATCATGGCCGGTGAACAGCCGCGTCTCGTCGGGCAAGGCGAGGATCGCCTCGATCGAGGCCCAGAGCGCCCTCGCGCTGCCGCCGGGAAAATCCGCCCGCGCCGTGCCGGAATCCGGCATGAACAGCGTGTCATGGATGAAGGCGGCATCGCCGATCAGATAGCTGACCGAGGCCAGGGTGTGGCCCGGCGAGAACAGCACGCTGACGTCGAGCGATCCCAGCTTGAAGCGCTCGCCCCCCGCAAAAACCCTGTCCCATTGCGAGGCGTCGGCCGGGAAATCCGGCCAGTTGTAGAAATCCTTCCAGAGACGCTGCACCGCGACGACCTCGGCGCCGATCGCCGTCGGCGCGCCGGTCTTCGCCTTCAGATAGGCGGCCGCGGAGAAATGGTCGGCATGCGGGTGCGTGTCGAGAATCCACTCGACGGTGAGGCCCTGCTCCGAGACATAGGCGAGGATGGCATCGGCACTGGCGGTCGCGGTCGCGCCCGATTTCTCATCGTAGTCGAGCACGGGGTCGATAATGGCGCAGCGCGCGGTCGCGGGGTCGGAAACGACATACTGGACGCTGCCACTGCGCGGCTCGTAGAAGCCCTTGACCTGCGGGCTGCGGCCGCTCTCGCGGTCGAGCCAGGCTTTTGCACCGGCAAGGTCGAAGCCGAAGCGCGCGCCGAAACCCGGAACCTCTTCGGCCTTCATCCGCCCGTCCAGGACCTCGCCCAGCACGTGCAGGGTCAGCGCCCGCGTGCCGCCCTTGCAATGCGCCAGCACCGGCCCCGGCGCGGCGGCGAGCGCCGCCTGGAAAGCCGCGACATCGGAGCGGGTAATAGTCGCGCCGGTCACCGGCACGAAACTGTAGGCCATCCCGGCCTCGGCGGCCGCCTGCCTCTCGGCGGCCGAGCCCGGCTGGCCCGGCTCCTCGCCATCGGGACGGTCGTTGACGATCGCCTTGAAGCCCTGCGCCGCAAGGGGCTTGAAATCGGCGAGAGCAGGCTGACCAGCCACCGAAAGCTTCTCCGAGATCTCGACGATTTTCATGGCGGCCCCTGTCGCTTGGATTTCAATATATACTTACATATAATATATATTGATGAGCTGCAAGGTGCCCCGGGCATCCCCGCGCCTCGCGGCCGGCGTTGACGGCGCCTCATTCCCGCCCTACTCGTAAACGCGACGGTTCCCTCACGGGATCAAAAGGGAACGCAGTGCGGGTGGCGCGCCACCCCATGCTGCGGCTGCCCCCGCAACTGTAAGCGGCGAGCCTTTCGCCATACGCCACTGGGACCTCGGCCCTGGGAAGGCGGTGAGAAGGCGCTGACCCGCGAGCCAGGAGACCTGCCGTCAGTCGTGGTCACACGCGAACACGTTCGGACGGGGTGTTTCGATCGCTGGTTCACTTGCGCGCTGCCCTTTTTTCGGGAGCGGGCGGGAGATCGCGTTCGCGGTGACGTGCCACAACGTTGACCGCCCGAGGTTTCTTCCGTGCTCCCCTTCCCCCAGACCGCCCTGCGCGGCCCCATGCCGCTCGCCTGCCTGCTGCTCGCCGGCACATCGCTGAATCCCCTTGCCGTCAGGGCTCAAGCAGGTCCTGAAACCATTCGGCTCGACGAGGTCGTGGTCAGCGCCACGGGCACGCCGACTCCGGCGCGCGAGGTCGCGAGCTCCGTCACCGTCATCACCGCCGATCAGATCCAGCGCGAGCAGCGCCGGACCCTGCCACAGGCGCTCGCCGCCGTGCCCGGCCTCAACATCGTCCAGATCGGCGGTCCCGGCGGCCAGACCTCGGTGTTCATGCGCGGCACCAACTCGAACCACGTCAAGGTGCTGATCGACGGCATCGATGCCAACGATCCCTCGACCCCGAACCGCTCCTTCGATTTCGGCTCGATGCTGACCAACGACATCGAGCGCATCGAGGTGCTGCGCGGCCCGCAGAGCGGTCTCTATGGCGCCGATGCGCTCGGCGGCGTGATCTCGATCACCACCAAGCGCGGCGAGGGCCCACCCAAGCTCACCGCCTCGGCCGAGGCCGGTTCCTACGGCACCTTCAACCAGGCTTTCGGCCTGAGCGGCGGCGACGACCGCTTCAACTACGCCTTCAACATCGCCCATCTGAAGTCCGACTCGACGCCGGTGACGCCGCCGAACCTCGTTCCGCCCGGGCGCCGCATCAACCCGAATTCCTATGACAACTGGAACTACTCCGCCCGCCTCGGCTTCAAGCTCACCGACACGCTGAGCCTCAACTGGGTCGGCCGCTATTCCGACGGCTACCTGCTCTCGACCGGCGATTCCGGCTTTCCGAGCGTGCCGAACGCCTACCGCTCGAGCCAGAGCTACAAGCAGGCCTTCACCCGCGGCGAACTGGTCTTCGACCCGTTCGACGGCCGCTTCGTCAATCGCTTCGGCATCGCCTACACC
>JAEXUU010000223.1 GCA_023452965.1 Pseudomonadota bacterium
CACCGGCGATGGCCGCGCTCTGCTCAGCCATCGCCGAATTGCGCTGGGTGACATCGTCCATACGGGCGACGACACGGGCGACCTCGTCGATGCCGTTGGCCTGCTCCTGTGAGGCACTCGAAATGTCGGCGAGGGCCGCGGCCACGCTCTTCGAGGCGACGACGATCTCCGCCAGAGCGCCTCCGGTTTCCCTGACCAGCCTCACTCCGCCGGAGACCTGCTCGCTCGAATTGGTGATCAGCTTCTTGATGTCGTTGGCGGCGGCGCCCGAGCGTTGCGCGAGCGCACGCACCTCCGAGGCGACGACCGCGAAGCCCTTTCCGGCATCACCGGCGCGGGCCGCCTCGACCGCGGCGTTGAGCGCCAGAAGATTGGTCTGGAAAGCGATGGTGTCGATCACCGTGATGATCTCGGAGATGTCGTTCGAGGCCTTCTCGATCCGCTCCATCGCGGTCACGGCATCGGCGACGATGGCGCCACCGCGCTCGGCGACGTCGGTCGCGCGGGCGCCGAGTTCGGTCGCCTCGCGGGCGCGCTCGGCGCTCTGCTTCACCGAGGCGGCGAGTTCTTCGGTGGTCGCGGCGGTTTCCTCGAGGCTGGCCGCCTGCTCCTCGGTCCGCTGGGCGAGATCGCGGCTGTCGTGGCTGATGCGGTGCGAGCCGAGGCTGACCTTGCCCGAGATTTCGGACACCGCCTGGATGACCGCGGAGACGGAGCCGACGAGATCGTTGACACCGCTGCAAAGCAGGGCGACATCGCCTTGCTTGTCCTCCAGCGCGACGCGCTGCGTCAGGTTCCGGGCCATGGCGGCCTCGACCACCTCGCGGGTCTCGTCGACGGCCTTGCGCAGCGCCTCCTGCGCCATGCGGCTTTCCGTGATGTCGGTCGCGTATTTGACCACCTTGTAGGGCTGGCCGAGCGCATCGAGGATCGGATTGTAGCTCGCCTGGATCCAGACCTGCCGGCCGTCCTTGCCGAGGCGCAGATACTGGCCGTCATCGTACTCGCCGCGGCCGAGCTTCTGCCAGAAGCGCCGATAGCCGTCGCTGGCACGCGTTGTGGCATCGACGAAGATGCCGTGGTGCCGTCCCTTGATCTCGTCCAGCCCGTAGCCCAGAGCCTTCAGGAAATTGTCGTTGGCATCGAGGATCGTCCCCGTCAGGTCGAACTCGCTCACCGCCTGGGATTTGCGGATCGCCGCGACCTGGCCTTCGAAATTGGCGATCAGGCCCTTGGTCGCGGAGATGTCGGTGGCGAATTTGATGACTTTTCGCGGCCTGCCGGCGCGGTCGAGGATCGGCGTGTAGGTCGCCTGCAGCCAGACCTGCCTTCCACCCTTGCCAAGGCGCAGGAACTGGGCGTCGATCGCCTCGCCCTGGCGGAGCCTAGCCCAGAAGGCGCGGTATGCTTCCGTGCCGCCATAGCCGGGCTCGACGAAGATCGCGTGATGCCGGCCCTTGATCTCGTCGAGGCCATAGCCGACGACGCGCAGGAAATTCTCGTTTGCGGTGAGGATGTTGCCGTCCAGATCGAACTCGATGACGGCCTGCGACCGGCGAATGGCCGCGGCCTCGTCGGCTCCAAGGCTGGCGCCGAAACGAGACGTTCTCAATCCAAGCAAGATATTCCCCCCATGGTCCGGCTTATGTTTTGCCGGCTAGGGCTATGATAGATTGGTTAAACGCTAATTAAAGCCCGGGTTTCCAGTATGGATTACATGCCAACCCGGCCGCAGTTCAAATTTCAACGGCGTATAACTGTAGGTAAAGTCGGCGCCGGCCCTGCACAGGTCGACCGTGCAGGCCCTAGGGCCGGCGCAGGCGCGTTCAGATCGCTTCGGCGAGCGCGACGACCCGGCGCGCCATCTCGGCGTGCAGGCGCTCGACCATGCGACCATCGAGCTGGATCGCGCCCTTGTCGGCGTGCTCGGGCTGCTCGAAGGCCGCGATCACCGCACGGGCCCGTACGAGCTCGGCTTCCTCTGGCGCGAAGATCGCGTTGGCGGTCGCGACCTGGCCGGGATGGATCAGCGTCTTGCCGTCGAAGCCGAGATCGCGGCCCTGCTCGCATTCGGCCCTAAAGCCGGCCTCGTCCTTGAGGTCGTTGTAGACGCCGTCGATCACGTCGAGGCCGTGGGCGCGCGCAGCCAGGATCGCGGTGGTCAGCCAGGGCAGCATCGGCGCCCGGCCGGGAACGAAGCGGGCGCGGGTCTCCTTGGCGAGGTCGTTGGTGCCGAGAACGAAACAGGCAAGCCGGGCGCTGGCCTCGTGCGCCGCGCGGGCGATGCGCTCGCAGTCGAGGATGGCGAGCGGCGTCTCGATCATCGCCCAGACACGGGTCTCGGGCTTGGCCCAGAGGCCGGTGAGCCGGTGGCCGATCTCGGCCAGGGTCTCGGGCGAGGAGACCTTCGGAATCAGGATCGCGTCCGGGCCGGCCTCGGCCGCTGCGGCGAGATCGGCATCGAACCAGGGGGTGTCGAGACCGTTGGTGCGGATCACCAGCTCGCGCCTGCCATAGCCGCCGGCCTTCACCGCGGCGCAGACCTGCTCGCGTGCCGTCGCCTTGACGTCGGGCGCGACGGCGTCTTCCAGATCGAGGATCAGGACGTCGGCCGCGATCTCGCGGGCCTTTTCCAGCGCGCGGGCGTTCGAACCCGGCATGTAGAGGGCGCTGCGGCGGGGGCGTATCGTGCTCATCGTCTCTCCTGACACGGGGCCGGCTGTAGCTCTCGCATTCTCACGCGAACCGATGTCCAATTCGCTCGAGAATGCCTGGTGCTGCACTGCACAGTAGAGCAACGCAGCTGCAATGCCAGCGCTGCGAAAGGCGGAGGAAACGGGATGGCGTGGCTGGCCGGCGTCGATGGCTGCAAGGGCGGCTGG
>JAEXUU010000242.1 GCA_023452965.1 Pseudomonadota bacterium
TTCCCGCAGCGTAAGCGAGGACAACGCTTGACGCGGCGGCGACTCCACAAGCTTGTTCATGGGGTGCAGGCAAAGTCCTGCACCCCTGCCACGTGGCGAACGGGAGAGCGCGAGGGGAACCCCTCGCATTCCAAACAAAAGAGTTGCGCCGAAGGCGCTCCGTTCAGGTATCGTGCGTGCAGTTATATTTTACCGACCTTGGCGCTGTTTCGCGCCCGCTTTCCATAGATGGTTTCGCAGTGAACACTGCGCCCGGCGCGCTTGACACGGCCGAGCGCGCCGGGCTGATCGATGACATGCCCTTCATCCTGATGGATGACGGCAGCTACGATCTTGATCTCAACCGGTTCTTCCGCGCCTGTCCCGCTATGGGGGCGCGATCGCCGAACACGTGGCGCTCCTACGCACGCGATATTCTTGTTTGGGCACGCTTCCTCCACGAACGCCGCGGCGGCAAGACGGTCTGGCAGGCCGACCGCCATGACGTGTTGGCGTTTCATCGGGCACGGCGCCTGTCGGACGCCGCATACCGCATTTCGGCGTCGAGCTGGAACCGTTGCGTTGCCGCGCTTGACAAGCTTTATCGCTGGGCCGTTGAAGAGGAGATCATCACGACCTCGCCCTTCGGCTACGGCGTCGCGCTACGGCGGGCGTCGGGTAGGCGCGCCATGGTGGCCGTCACGACGAACCGGGCACGTGAGCGCGCAGCGCGTCGGCACGATACCCGATACATTGACCTCGGCCGCTACCTGCTTTTTCGCGACGTCGGGCTGAGAGGACGTCTGCCGGACGGTTCCGAGGATCCTGCGTGGCGTGGCCGCAATGGGGAGCGGAACGCCCTCTTCGCCGAGCTTCTCGTCACGACCGGTTTGCGGCTGACCGAGGCCGGCAGCCTGCTCCTGACGGAGCTTCCGCGCCTGACCGAGGCTGGATCGCGCTCAGCGCCGTTCGATCTTGCCGGTCCGATCGCCAAGGGCGGACGGCCACGGCGCATCCCTATTCCCCGCAGGGTGCTGAGGATGATCGCCGACTACATCGACTTCGAGCGCACGATTTCCGCCTCCCGGTCCGAACCGGCGCTGTCCGATCCGCTCTGGCTAATGCCGGTGGACAGGAAGGTAAGAGATGACGCAGGCAAGCGTGTTCGGGTCGACCGCCTGACGCCACGCGAGCGCCGGCGCGTGCTGATCGGTGCACCCGCTACGGCGCAGCATGCCGTGCTCTGGCTGACCGAATGCGGCCAGCCTGTCCCGCCGGCCACCTGGGAAGCTGCCTTCCGCCGGGCCTGCGTCCGCTGTCGTCGCTTCGGCATCGAGATCGACGTGACGCCGCATACCTTGCGGCATACCTTCGCCGGCAACATGCTCTCCATGCTGATCCGCGAGCAGATCGGCTCGGTGTTCGATCCGCAGGACCGGCACGGCGCGGCCTACCGGCGGATTCTCTGCGATCCGCTGCAGAAGCTGCAGCACCTGCTGGGGCACGCCAGCGTGACCAGCACCTACATCTATCTCGACAGCCTTGCCGAGGCGCAGGAGCTGGTCGAGGCGGCCGCGGATCGCTGGGCAGAAGATACGGCTGGAGATGCCGCATGATTGCCGCGATGACTGCCTTAAAGCGGTGGCCGGGCCGCCGTGCACTGTTTCCCGAAGCCTTGCCCGACCCCGAGGGTGAAGCCGTCGCTGCGATCGCGTCGCTGCGCTTCTCCGTCACGCTTGCGGACCGTAGCAAGACAATCGACCTGACGATGCTCAGCGGCCGCAGGGCGTTGGCCCGGAGTTTTGCCGGTGCTCTCTGGCGCGCCTGCCAGGTCGGCGGTCCGGCCGGCTCGATCTCGACCGCTTCCGCCTATGCCAATGCGCTTAAGACGTTCTGGCGGTATCTCGACGCCGTTAGTCCCCACGTCGTCAGATTGTCCGACGTGAGCGCCGCCTGCATCGACGGCTTCGACGCCTGGATGGAGGAGAGCGGCCTGCATCCCAATCACCGGCTGCACCGGATGAGCAAGGTGCTCAACTTGCTGCGGCTCGCCGAAGCCGCCGAGCCCGGCCGCCTGCCGCCCGATGCCTCGCGGCGCTTGATGTACACGAGCGACCGGCCGGGCGTGCGCGCCCGGCCGCGTGATGCCTATGGCGACGATATCGCGAAGGCGTTGCGGACCGCGGCACGCACCGATCTGGCCGCCATCATCCGTCGCTTCGCTGACGCAGATCGAATGCCGACGGTCGAGGACGCCTTTCGAAGCAGCGCGCTCGCGGCGGCACACGAAGCGGCCATGGCGGCGATCGATGCGGAAGGCGTCATTGGGCACAGGCATCCTCTCTTCAAGCGGCTCTACACACTCCGCCGTGAGAGCGGCTTGCCGAACGATCGCCTGATCCACGATCTGCATGGCCGCCGGCACCTGCTCGCCGCCGACCTCGTGTCGCTCATAGTCCTTGTCTCGCTCGACACGGGGCTCGAGATCGAAGCGATCAAGGACCTGCGGGCAGATTGCCTGAAGAATCCGGCGGGTGGCTATGTCGAGATTGAGTATTGTAAGCGGCGGGCGCGCGGCGCTGAGTGGAAGCGGCTGCGCGTGCGCGACGGCGGTTCCTCGACTCCGGGCGGTCTGATCCGCAAGGTGCTGCAGTGGACCGGCCCGGCGCGAGACCGGCTCGGCGCCGATACGCTCTGGGTCCACTACGCCTGGGGCCGCTTGATCCCGCGCGTGCTTGGCATGAAGGAGCCTGTGGCTTCATGGACCCGCCGGCATGACATCCGCGATGAACAGGACCAGCCCCTTCGTCTCAACCTGACTCGCCTGCGCAAGACTCACAAGGCGGCATGGTACCGGCGCACGGGCGGCCAGCTCGAGCGCTTTGCCGTTGGGCACAGCACCGCGGTTGCGGCCAATCACTACGCCGACATTCCCGCGCTTCGCCATATTCACGAAGCCACGATCGCCGACGCCATGAGCGATGCGCTTGACGCAGCCCTGCGTCCCTGCGTGCTGTCGCCGGACGAGGAAGCGGCCGTCCGGGTCGATCCCGACCACGCGACCGGTCTTCCCATTTCCGGCGCCGCCGCTGTCACCGCGTTGCTCCGCGGCGAACAGGATGTCTGGCTCGCCAGTTGCGGCGGGTTCTACGCGAGCCCGTTCGGCCCAGAGGGCGAAGCCTGTCCGTCGCCCTTTTGGGGCTGTCTCGAATGCAGCAACGCGGTGATCACGGCCCGCAAGCTGCCCGCGCTGCTGTCGTTCCTCAGCTTTATCAGGACGCAGAGACAAGCGCTCACCGAAGCCGACTGGACGACCAAGTTCGGCCGCGTTCATGGCCGGATCGCCGATCAGATCCTGCCCCGGTTCAGCGAAGCCGAGATTGATGAGGCGCGACAGGCTGCGGCTGCGGACCCGAGGCTGATCTACCTTCCGCCTGAAGCGGGAGCGCCATGATGCCAGCACCGATCACACTTCCAGCCAGACCTTCTTTGCCCTCGGTCATTTACAGTGACGACGAGCCCGTGCTCGCCGGCGTCGCAATCAGGGACGATGCCGACCGCGCGCAGCTCCACCGTTTCGGTGACGATCACTGGGATTTGAGCGCCGCCATCTTCCGGGTGAACGCGCGCTACAGCAATTACCGGCTCAACTTCGCCCGCATCGCCGATCCGGTCACGCGCCGTCTGGCGAAAGAGTATGTAATCGCCCGTCTGCGCATCCACTTGCCGGGATATCGTGCGCCCTGCGGCGCGACCTCGGCGATCCGGCTTCTGCGCTACATCCAGCACTTTGCCGCGTTCCTTCGGACGCAGCTCGGCGCCGTCGACCTCGGCCGAGTGGATCCGGCTTTGCTCGACGCCTATCTGGTGCATGCCCGCGACGGCGGCCGGAGAACGCCCCACGAGACGGTGAAGTATGTCGAGGTGCCGATTGACCTGCACCACCTGGCGCCGTGGCTGACCGGCGGCGGTATCGGCTTTCTGCCGTGGCGCGGGCGCGCCGCGCACCGTGTCGCCGGCCGGCCGCCGGCGCCTGCCGAGAACGCCACGCCGCGCATTCCCGAGCCGGTCATCGGCGCCATGCTTCGCTGGGCGCTCAAGTATGTTGAGATCTATGCACCCGACATTCTCGCGGCGCGGGCGGAGCTGGATGCTCTCGAGGCCCGCTGCGCCCGGCTGATGGCGCGGGATCAGCAGACCGGACGGGCCGTCGCCAGGACCTATCGGGCCCGCGTGGCGAAGTGGCTCGACGCGCGCCGGGCTGCCGGCCGGGGTATCCCGATCTGGGAGCGCGCGCCCAACGCCGCCCGCCGGATCGATCCGCTGACCGGCCAGGAGCTGCCACCCTACAATCTGCACTTGATGCGGCTGCACGCCGGTGCGCCGGAGAGCGGCCGCGTCAGCCAGTCCGAGGCGACCGCGCGACTGATCGAGGAGATGGCTGCCGAGCTCGGAACCGAGGTTGGCGGTCTCGATACGCCGATCTCCATTGATCCGGACACCGGCCTGTCATGGCGCGAGCGCTTCGACGGCCTCAGTCTCGCCCGCGAGGAGCGGATGCTGCAGGGCGCCTGCTATATCGTCTGCGCCTATCTCACCGGCATGCGCGACAGCGAGGTGCAGGCGATGCAGCCGGGCTGCGTGTCGCCGGTGCGTAGCGGCGACGGCCTGGTCGAACGCTATCGGGTGCGCAGCACCGTCTACAAGCGCCATGGCCCGCGCGGCGTGACGGCCGACTGGATCACCATTGAGCCGGTCGCCCGCGCCGTGGAAGTCATGGAGGTGCTCTCGGCGCGCAATCGCAAGGAGAAGGGACTCTCGTCCCTGTGGGTGACGCTGAAGGATTGGCCCTGGAGCGCCGATCACCTCGGCATGGGCGCAACGGCAACGCTCAATCTGTTCCGCGACGGCCTGGACGCGCGTTCGGAAGGCGGACCAGCGATCCCGCGCCCCGGCGACGAGCCGTGGAAGTTCACGACGCGGCAGCTGCGCCGCACAATTTCCTGGTACATCGCCAACCGGCCGTTCGGCACCATCGCCGGCAAGATCCAGTACAAGCACGCCTCGGTCGCCATGTTCGAAGGTTATGCCGGATCGGCGCGGGCCGACTTCCGCCTCGCCGTCGAGCGCGAGCGCGCGCTCGGCCAGCTCGACGACATTGTCGCCCATTACGAGGCCTATCTGCGCGACGAAGGTCCGGCCGGACCGGGTGCGGCGCGATTGCGACGGGAGTTCGCCCGCGTCCACGACGAGATCGGTGATCTTCCCGGCCGGATCATGGACCGCAAGCGGTTGCGCACCACGCTCGCCCATCTCGGACGGACGTTGCATGTCGGCTTCCTCAATGACTGCCTCTTCGATGCGGCGACCGCCCTCTGCCTCACGGACGTGGCGGATCCCGAGCGAACGGCGCCGGCGCTTTCCCGATGCAGTCCCGATCGCTGCCCGAACGCCTGTCTGACCGCCCGGCATCGCGAGCCGTGGCAGGCCTCGATCGCCGAGGGCGAAGGGCTGCTTGCCGACCGGCGCCTGTCGCCGTTGCAACGCGAAGCCATCGCGCGCGACAACGAACGCAAACGCCGGCTCATCGCACCCCTGATAGAGGGCGCCGCATGAGCGCGCTCGGCCCGAAGAGCGAGGCGGCGCTGCGGGCGGCGATGGCACGGCTGCTCGACGGCCGCCCCGAGCGCACCGACGGCGCGCTGACCGTCGCCAACCTGGCGCGCGAGGCCGGAGTCAGCCGGGCGACGGCGAACCGTGCGGTCGATGTTCTCGCCGAGTTCCGTGCCGCCGAAGCACGCCACCGGCGAGCCACTCCGAGAGCCCTCAAGGAGCGCATCCGCGCGCTCGAGGCCGAGCTGCGCGCCGTGCGCGGCGCCGAGATCGCCGAGCTGCGCGGCCTCGCCCGCACGCTCGCCCAGCACATCCAGGTGCTGACGCTGCAGATCGCCGAGCGGGATGCGGTGATAGCCGGTCTGCAGGACGAGCTTGACCGATCGCGCGAGGCCAAGGTCGTCGCGCTGCGACGCCCGCCGCGAGACGGCGCCGGCTGAGAGCCGCGCAACTGCCTATCGTCGACCGGTCTTGCGGTCGTCGGTCATGGGTGCCTCTTCAAGCTCGCCCGTCGAGGCAGGGGCTCGGGTGTGGCAGACGCTGCCAGCCCATCAACCCTGTTCCGCACCAGCACCGAGAACAGGGTGTGACGGGTCGGCCTCCCGCGTCTGCCCCTGCCGCCTCGCCCTCGACGGAGGGGGCGAGCTGAAGGAGGCACCCATGACCACAGATCACAACCGCCAGACGCCGACCGATATCTACGAGCGCGTCACCAGCCACATCATCACCGCCATCGAGGCCGGCGCCGGTGACTACCGGATGCCCTGGCATCACGATGGATCGGCCATCACCACGCCCGTCAATATCGCCTCAAGCAGGACTTATCGCGGCGTCAACATCCTCTCACTCTGGGCTGCGGCGCACGCGGCCGGCTATCCCACCGGGATCTGGGGCACTTACCACCAATGGCAAGCGCTCGGCGCTCAGGTTCGTAAGGGCGAGCACGGCCACCTTGTCGTGTTCTGGAAGACCCACGCTCGCGACAAAACGGATGACCAAGCCGACGATGCAAATCGTGACGACCCCGCCCGGTCCATGTTTGCTCGCGGCGACTCGGTTTTTAACTGCGCCCAGGTT
>JAEXUU010000113.1 GCA_023452965.1 Pseudomonadota bacterium
ATGTCGTCCGGCGAGATCTGCGTGGTCTGGCTCTTGAGCTTCGCATTCGCAAAGCTCAAGAGCCCCTTCTGGGCCGTCGCCAGCACGACCGGGCTCTTGAGAACCTCGGCGAGACGTTCGGGAGACCGGTGGATCTCGCTGTCGAGAAGGTCGAAAGCCAGGACGACCAGGCCGCCGAAGGCATCGCCCGTACTGTCGTTGGACATCTGCAAAACTCCGATTGGCGAGCTGCGGGATCGGCGGGCAGGCGCAAGCGGTGAAGGGCAGGCGGGTAGCGGGTTCATCTTGGCATGAGAAGGCGGCTCGACCTGCGTCCTTTTTGCGAGGCGCCTCCCTTCATCGGCCGGAGCATCATGCGATATTGCGCTTGCCCACTTGCTGCCGTCCGGTCGTTTTTCGCTGGCCTGCGACGGCATGGCTGGGGCAAGGAAGGGCCGCGGACGGTATCGTCCCTCAAACAACCCTCGAGGCCCAAGGTATGCGCTGTCCTTATTGCGGCTCGCTCGACACCCAGGTGAAGGATTCGCGGCCGACCGACGATCACGCCTCGATCCGGCGGCGGCGCGTCTGCCCGGATTGCGGCGGTCGCTTCACCACCTTCGAGCGGGTGCAGCTGCGCGAGCTCACCGTGGTCAAGCGCTCGGGCCGGCGCACTGCATTCGACCGCGACAAGCTCCAGACCTCGATCGATGTCGCCTTGCGCAAGCGCGCGGTCGCGCCCGAGCGGGTGGAGCGGCTGGTCAACGGCATCGTGCGCCAGCTCGAAAGTTCGGGCGAGGCGGAGATCATGAGCTCGACCATCGGCGAGCTGGTGATGGAGGGGCTGAAGTCGCTCGACGACGTCGCCTATGTCCGCTTCGCCTCGGTCTACAAGAATTTCCGCGAAGCCCGAGATTTCGAGGAGCTGCTCGGCCAGCTGAGCGGCGACGAGGCAGAGGGCGAAGCCGAGCCGGCCGGGGAGAGGATCAGGCCGCGCGACGATGCCTGATCGCGACGAGATCGACCGCGCCTTCATGCGCCGGGCGCTGGAGCTCGGCGCACGCGGCCTCGGCCAGACCTGGCCGAACCCCTCTGTCGGGGCCGTGGTGACGCGCGACGGTCCGGACGGTCCGGTCGTCGTCGGCGCCGGTCATACCCAGCCCGGTGGCAGGCCGCATGGCGAGGCGATGGCCTTCGAGCAGGCCGGCCCCACGGCCGCTGGTGGCACGCTTTACGTGACGCTGGAGCCCTGCTCGCACCGGACCCTGCGCGGCGGCACGCCTTGCGTCGAGCGCACGCTGCTCGCCGGCGTGCGCCGCGTCGTCTCAGCCATGGCCGACCCCAACCCCCGCATCGCCGGCCTCGGCCATGCCTTGCTGCGCAGTTCGGGCGTGGAGGTTGTCACCGGCGTGCTCGAAGACGAGGCGCAGCGCAGCCATCGCGGCCATGTGCTGCGGGTGACGCAGGGGCGGCCGATGGTGACCTTCAAGGTGGCGCGCACCGCCGACGGCTTCGCCGGTGGGGCAGGGCAGGCCCGCATCAGGATTTCCTGCCCCGAGGCGGGCGAATGGGTTCAGCGCGAGCGCGCCCGCTACGACGCGATCATGCTCGGCATCGGCTCGGTTCTCGCCGACGATCCGCTCCTGACCGTGCGACTAGCCGGGCTGGAGATCCGCTCGCCGGTCCGGGTCGTGCTCGATTCCAATCTGCGCCTGCCGCCGGACTCGCAGCTGGTCAGGGGCGCCGGCGCGGTGCCGGTCTGGGTGATCGCAGCGGAGGATGCCCCGGTCGAGGCCGAGGCGCGCCTCGTCGCCGCCGCTGTCGAGGTGATGCGCGTCGGGCGTGCCGCCGACGGCCATCTCGATCTGGGCGAGGCGCTTCGGCTCCTGGCCGCGCGCGGCATCACCCGGGTCTTCTCCGAGGGAGGGCCGACCATCGGCGAAAGGCTGGCGCTCGGCGGCTTCGCCGACGAGGTCATCGTCTCCACCTCGCCGACCGTCCTCGGCGAGCCGGGCGTCGTCGCCGTGCGGCCGGGCCTTGCGGCGCTGCTGGCGGACCCCAAGATGTACGCCAGCGCCGAAACCAGGCTCATCGGCCAGGACCGTTTCCAGCACTTCACGAGGATCGCCTGATGTTCACCGGCATCGTCACCGCCATTGGCACCGTCACCCAGACGCGGAAGATGGGGCCGAGCCTGAAGCGGCTCGCCATCTCCTGCCCCTGGGAGGCAGATGGCATCGAGATCGGCGCTTCGATCGCCTGCGCCGGCGTCTGCCTCACCGTCACCGCCCTGAGCCCGCGCGAGGATGGCGAGCCGGGCTGCATCTTCCAGGTCGAGGCAGCGGCCGAGACGCTGTCCAAGACCCTGGTCGGCGAATGGGAAGTCGGGACGCCGATCAATCTCGAGCGCTCGCTGAAGATGGGCGACGAACTCGGCGGCCATCTGGTTACCGGCCATGTCGACGGCGTCGGCTCGATCATCAAGGTCGACGCGATCGCGCCCGATCGGGACGAGCCCTGGGGCGCGCCCGCGCGTTTCCACATCCGCGCGCCGCAAGGGCTCGCCCGTTTCATCGCCGCCAAGGGCTCGATCTGCCTCGACGGCACCTCGTTGACGGTCAACACCGTCGAGGACGACGTCTTCACGGTTCTGCTGATCCCGCATTCCTTCAGCGTCACCACCTGGGGGCAGCGCAAGCAGGGAGACGGCGTTCATGTCGAGGTCGATCTGATGGCGCGGTATGCCGCGCGGCTTGCGGAGGCGCGCCCGGGGGGCTAAGAGCCGGTCCAGCCTCAGCCCTCATCCTGAGGAGCCGCGCAGCGGCGTCTCGAACGATGGCCCAGCGCGCTCTGAGCCATCCTGCGAGACGCCATTTCTGACGAAATGGCTCCTCAGGATGAGGGCTTGATTGCTTTCGACCCGGTCGAAGGCATCTCCGACGATACCAGAAGGAATTCCTGCATGGCCGGATCCCGGCAATCATCGGCTGCCTCAGCCGCCCCGCTCGATGACGTGCGCGTCCTGGTCGTCGAAGCCCGCTTCTATGACGGCCTTGCCGACGAACTGCTCGCCGGCGCGACCGCAGTGCTCGAGAAGGCCGGCTGCCGCGTCGATGTCGTGACCGTTCCCGGCGCGCTCGAAATCCCCTCCGCCATCGTCATCGGCCTGCGTGCCGCCGACGAGGCCGTCGACCCCTATGA
>JAEXUU010000269.1 GCA_023452965.1 Pseudomonadota bacterium
GGGCTATCGCGGCCGCTTCGCCGACCTGAAGGGCGCGATCAACGAGACGGTGGACCGCCTCTCGGACACCGTCGCGACGATCCAGACGACCTCGGCGGATGTCGGCCTCGCCGCGCTTGAGATCAACATGGGCGCCGACGACCTGTCGAAGCGCACCGAGGAGCAGGCCTCCTCGCTCGAGGAGACCGCCGCCACGACCGAGGAACTCGCAGCCTCGGTCAAGGCCTCGGCCCAGGCCTCGAAGGACGCGGCCCGGATCGCCGACGAGGCGATGCAGGCCGCCGAGAGCGGCGGTGCCATCGCCGGCCAGGCGGTCGACGCCATGGCAAGGATCGAGACCGCCTCGCAGAAGATCTCCGACATCATCCGCGTGATCGACGACATCGCCTTCCAGACCAACCTGCTCGCGCTCAACGCGGCGGTCGAGGCGGCCCGCGCCGGCGAGGCCGGCAAGGGCTTCGCGGTGGTGGCCTCCGAGGTGCGGACCCTGGCGCAGCGCTCGGGCGAGGCGGCCAAGGACATCTCCGGGCTGATCTCCTCGTCCAATGCCGAGGTCGGCGAGGGCGTGAAGCTGGTGCGTCAGGCCGGCGACCAGCTCGCCCGCATCCTCGCGGCCTCGCAGAAGGTCGCGGCGACGATCGCCGACATCTCGGCAGCCTCGGGCGAGCAGGCCAACGGCATCGACGAGATGAGCCAGGCCGTCGCGCATCTCGACGAAATGACCCAGCAGAACGCGGCCCTGTCCGAGCAGAGCGCCGCTTCCGCCAATTCGCTGTCCGGCCGGATCGAACAGCTCAACGCGCTGGTTGCGACCTTCAAGACCAATCAGGGCGGCGCTGCCGTGTCGCGCGTACCCGCCTCGATCAGCTCGGCTGCATCCGAACCGGATCGTTTGCGCCAGCTCGCCGAAGCAGCCTTCCACCAATCGCGGCGCCCCGCTGCAGCGAAAGCCGAGCCTGCCCCCGTCAAGCGCGCGGTCAATGCTCGCAACGGCAGCACCGGCTGGGAAGAGTTCTAGCCCCTCCTCCCATCCAATACTGTTTCAATGCGCCTCCTGACCCGTGTCAGGAGGCGTTGTTTTGCAGGGTCGCCGACAGCTCCGGCTTCACATTCAGCGTCTGGAAGACCACGCAGTAGCGCTCGGTGAGCTTGAGCAGCGTGTCGAGCTTTTCCTGCGGCGCATCGGTCTCGACGTCGAAGAACAGGCGGATCGCCTTGAAACCGACCGCCGCGTCCTTGGCGACGCCGAGCGTGCCGCGGAAATCGAGATCGCCCTCGGCGCGGACCACGCCCTTCTTCAGTTCGATCTCCAACGCGGTCGCGACCGCCTTCAGCGTCACGCCGGCGCAGGCGACCAGCGCCTCCAGCAGCATGTCGCCGGAGCAGAGCTCGGCGCCGGAGCCGCCGGTGGCGGGATGCAGGCCAGCGAGCGCGATGGCGCGGCCGGTCTCGACCTTGCAGGCGATGTGCTGGTCGTCGAGTTCACCATGAGCCTTCAGCGTGATGATCGCCGCCTCGGGATTGGTGCGGTATTCGTCCTTGAGCGGGGCCTGCAAGGCGCGCAGCGCGGTGACGTCCATGATCATGATCCTCTTGAAGCGGCCCGCTGGCTTGTAGCGATTTCAGGCCGCTGCCTCCACCTCCGGCACGGCATGCCGGCTTTCCTTGTCGAGCGCCCGGCGCAACTCGCGGCGCAGGGTGACGAAGCCGACGGAGCCCTCCTCGCGCGGACGCGCCAGCAGGTTGTCGAGGCTGAAGGCAACCGGGCCCGGCTGCCGTGGCAGGACGAGGATGCGATCGGCCAGACGCAGAGCCTCCTCGACGGAGCCGGGGGCGATGACGACGGCAGGGCGCGCCTGCGTACAGAGTTCCGGCAGGAAGGCAGCGAGCCGAGCACGCGCCTCGGCATCGAGCGCGGCAAAAGGCTCGTCGATCAGCAGCAGGTGCGGCCTGACCAGCAGGAGGCGGGCGATGGCCAGCCGCAGCAGCCCCTCCGGCGAGAGCTCAGCCGGCCGCTGCTTTGCCTGCGCGGCAAGACCGAGGCGGACCAGCACATTGGCGATCAGCCCCTCGCGCTCAAACGGCGTCGCCTTCGGCAGGACGAAAGCGAGATTCTCCGTGAGATCGAGCCAGGCAAAGAAACGTGGCCGGGCGCAGAGCAGGCCGATCTCAGCCGTCGGCACCGCTCCCTCATCGGCTTGCAGGCTGGCGAAAGCGCGCAGCGCCCCCTTCCGCACCTCGGACGAACCGAGCAGGGCGACGATCTCGCCGGCGCGGGGGCGCGGCAGGACGTGGTCGGTAGAGCGGGAGACATCGTGAAGAGCGGCCGGCATCGCTGGCTCCATCCATAGACAAGGCGGAAGGAGCGCCGACGGCATCAGCCGTCCCGTCGTCCCGCGCTTTAGCTGCATTTGTTTCGCGCCCGCAAGCTGAGGCTCAAATCGGCGCGTGTCCTCTTCTAAGGTCTAAGTGTCCGTTTTGTCAAACGACACTCACCACCACATGCCGGCGGTCTCGGCCGCCTTCTCCTGATGCGGAGCCTCGTCGCGCAAGGAGCGGTCGAGCGTGCGCAGGGCCTCGCGCTTCGTCGCCTCGAAGGCCGGCGAAAGCCGATCACGCGGGCGGGCGAGCGGGTTGTCGAGTTCGTCGAAGATGCGGCCGGGCTTGGGCTGCATCACGACGATGCGGTCTGCCAGCGTCACGGCTTCCTCGACATCGTGCGTGACCATGACCACGGTCGGCCGGCTCTCCTGCCAGAGCGCCAACAGATGACCGTGCAGGCTCGCCCGCGTCGTGGCGTCCAGCGCCGAGAAGGGCTCGTCCATCAGCAGGAGCTTCGGCCGAGTGACGAGGGCCCGCGCGATGGCGACGCGCTGCTG
>JAEXUU010000274.1 GCA_023452965.1 Pseudomonadota bacterium
CAGCAGCGCGTCGCCATCGCACGCGCCCTGATCACCCGCCCGAAGCTCCTGCTGATGGACGAGCCTTTCTCGGCGCTCGACGCCACCACCCGCGCCAGCCTGCATGACCACCTCCTGGCGCTCTGGGAGGAAAGCCGGCCGACGGTTGTGATGGTCACCCATGATGTCGAGGAGGCGGTGACGCTGGCCGACCGGATCATGGTGATGCAGCCGAGGCCGGGCCGCGTCTTCGCCCAGCTGGAGAACCCGCAGACCCGGCCGCGAGACCGACTCTCGCCGGCCTTCGAGGCGAGCAAGCGCGAGGTGCTGCGCACGCTCGACCGTTCGCTCCGCGACGACCAGCCCCAGCAGCACAAGGCCGCCGAGAGCGCGGGGATGTGGTGGTGAGGCAGGGGCTTTGCGTTTGACAAAACGGACGGAAGAACCTTATTAAAGGATACGCGCCGATTTGAGCCTCAGCTTGCGGGCGCGAAATAAATGCCGCTAAAGCGTGGGAGACGAGATGGTGGCCTCAGCCGCCGGCGCTTCCCTTCGCCTGATCTGGAAGGAAGCGCCCGATGTCCGTCTGTCCCAATGATCCAACGCTTTTCGCTGCTGGTTTCGACGCCGCCGCGCTGCGCCCGGCGCCCGGGCAGGTCGTTGCGCTGCTCGGCGGGCCGGCTGGTGGCCGGAGCGCGTTGCTGAGGGCCCTTGCCGGGCTCGCAGCCGCTGCCGACCCGGTGCCGACGGCTGAGCTTGGCCTGCTCGGTGCGAGGCCGAGCTTCTTTCCTTGGCTCAGCCTCTCCGAGAACCTCGCCTTCGCTCTCCCCGGTGCGACGCCTTTCGCCCGTGAGGGGCTGATCGCCAACGCGCTGGTCAGGGCAGGCCTCGGCGAGTTCAGGGACCGGCGCCCGGGCACCTTGTCGGCGGCCGAGCTCCAAGCTCTCGCGATCGCACGGCTGTCGCTGCTGCGTCCGAAGCTGCTGCTGGTCGACGCGCCCTTCGCAGGGCTGGACGATAAGGTGCAGGACGCTCTCGCCGGCTCGCTCGCGGAACTCTGTAGACAGGGTCGCCCGGCGGTTGCGATCGCCACGAGCTCCGTCGAGGAGGCCGTTCGTCTCGCCGACCGCATCCTCGTGTTGCCGCAGACGCCGGGGCCGCTCGCCTTCAGGCTCGACAATCTCCTGCCATACCCGCGCGATTCCCGTTCGGTCGGTTTCGTCGCGCTGCGCCGCGAACTGCGTCGTTCTCTAGAAAAAGAGCTGGGCGCAGTGCAGTCGGAAGTCGCGGAAGTCGCTGCCTGACAAGGTCGCGAGGCGGGCAACGCCCCTACCGAAAACCGCATCCACTTTTGCGCCCGATGCGGTAAACCCTGCCGGCATCCGTTTCGATCGATCGAGGATAAGCCATCATGGACGTCACCGCGCTGCGCGCCCTCCAGGCTCCGCTCAAGGACAAGTATCGCGAGGCGCCCGACGCCGCCGTGATCACCCTCAAGGCCAAGGGCGAACTCGACGACCAGCACATCGCCTGCAAGGTCGAGACCGGCCGCGCCATCGCGCTCGCCGGCCTGCACCCGGCGACCGGCGGCTCCGGCGCCGAGCTCTGCTCCGGCGACATGCTGCTCGAGGCGCTGGTCGCCTGTGCCGGCGTCACCCTGAAGGCGGTCGCGACCGCGCTCGAGATCGAACTCAAGAAGGGGGTCGTCCGCGCCGAGGGCGACCTCGACTTCCGCGGCACGCTCGGCCTCGCCAAGGACGCCGCCGTCGGTTTCAAGGCGATCCGCCTGTTCTTCGATGTCGAGACCGACGCGCCGCAGGAGAAGCTCGACAGCCTGCTCAAGCTGACCGAACGCTATTGCGTCGTCTTCCAGACGCTGAACGTCAAGCCGGAGCTGTCGGCGACCCTGCAGACGGCCTGAGTCACCGGCTCAGGCGGGGAGCGGGCGGGGCGTTCCGTCCGCGTCCGTCGCTTCCGGCTCCTGCGAGATCGGCGCCGCCAGCGGGTCGATGATCGCGAAGGGCCGCTCCGCCATCTGCTCCGGCGGCGCGCGGTGCCTGATCCGCAGGCCTGCGACCGCAGCCAGGGCGATCGCCGCGGCCGCCATGAAATAGAGCAGCCCGTTGATGTCGAGCTGTCCCATCACCTGGGCGCCGAGGATCGGCCCCAGCGCCGAGCCGATGCCGCTGACCAGGATCAGCCGGCCGCTCACCGCCACGACCCGGTCCTGAGGCATGCGGTCGAGCGCATGGGCGACGCAGACCGGGTAGAGCGTCGACATGAAGCCGCCGAGCAATGCTGCGATCGGCAGCACGAAGACGAGCCTCGGCGGCACGAGCTGGATCAGGATGGCCGCGACGGCGAAGCCGATCGCCAGTCCGGCGAGCACGACCCGCCGGTCGCCGCGATCCGAGACCTTGCCGACCGGGACCTGGAAGGCGAAGCCGCCGAGCACCGCGACCAGCATGAACAGGGCGATCGTTCCCTGGGGAATGTCGTTGCGCGCCATCCAGGCCGGCACCAGCGCGTAGAAGGCGCTGGTCACGATGCCGGAGACAATGCAGCCGATCACCGAGACCGGCGCCTGCCGGGTCAGCTCGCCATAGGGCAGGGAGGCTTCGGGCGAGAGGGCCGGAGCCTCCGCGCGCGTCGCGCTCACCATCATCAGCGCCAGCGCGAACAATGCGATGATGATGAAGAACGGGGTCAACGAGGCGATCGGCAGTTTGCCGATCAGCAACTGGCCCATCGCCAGCGCCAGGAAGGTGCCGACCATGTAGATCGAGAAGATCCGGCCGCGCTGGTCTGCCGGCGCCTTGGCGTTCAGCCAGCTCTCGGTGGTGATGAACAGGCCGACGCAGCCGATGCCGATCGCCATCCGGCACAGGATCCAGCCGAGCGGCGAGACGAAGAGCGCCATCCCGGCCGTGCCGACGACGACCATGCCGGCGAAGGCGGCATAGGCGCGAATATGCCCGATGCGCTGGATGATGGCGCCGCTACCGACGGCGCCGATCGAGAAGCCGATGAAATAGGCGCTGAGCACGATGCCGGTCAGCGTCGGGCCGAAATTCTCGGTGGTCAGCCGCAGGGACAGGAAGGTGTTGAAGAAGCCGTTGGCGAGCTGGACGAGGCTCGTCGCGGCGATGAGCGTTCCGATCTGGACGAGCACGTCTGGCGGTCTCCTGCGCAGCGGGTAGGGCGCGCAGGCTACGCCGGAATGTGATCTGCAGATGGCGGCCCGGGTTTATTCTGCCGCCTTGAGCCGGTTTTCCCTCGCGAAGGGCAGTGCCGGCTGGCTGCCCGGACCGTCGTCGAACTCGAGCGCGCCGATCCTTTCCGCGCGGCCGGTGACCTTGCCGGCCGAGGTCTTGATCAGGCCGACATCCTCCTGCGCCTGGCGGAAATGCACGTCGAGCTTGTCGACCCGCTCGCCGAGCCGGCGGACATCGTCGAGCAGCTTGCCGACCTCGGACTGGATCACCCGAGCCTCTTCGCGCATGCGGGCATCGCGGACCAGCGACTGCATCAGCTGGATCGCCAGCGCCAGCAAGGAGGGCGAGACGATCATCACGCGGGCCCGGCTGGCCTTCTGGATCACGTCCTCGAAATGCTCGTGCAGATCGGCGTGGATCGCCTCCGACGGCACGAAGAGCAGCGCCACGTCCTGTGTCTCGCCGGGCAGGAAATAGCGCTCGGCAATGTCCTTGATGTGCTGGCCGACATCGCCGCGCACCCGCGCTGCTGCCTGCTTCTTCGCCTCCTCGCCGCGTGCTTCGCGCAGCAGGGTGAAGCTCTCCAGCGGAAACTTGGCGTCGATGACGAGGCCGCGGCCGTCGCCGGGCAGGGTCACCAGGCAGTCGGGCCGGCGGCCATTGGAGAGCGTCGGCTGGAACGAGAAGAATGCCGCCGGCAGCCCGTCGCGGATGATCGCCTCCATGCGGCCCTGGCCGTAGGCGCCGCGCGCCTGCTTGTTGGCCAGCACGTCCTTCAGCGTCACCACCTCGCCGGTCAGCTCCGTGAGGTTCTTCTGGGCGCTGTCGATCACGGCGAGGCGCTCCTGCAGCTTGCCGAGGCTCTCATTGGTCTGGCGGACATTCTGCTCGAGCCCGGCGCCGACCTGCTGGCGCAGGCCATCCATCCGGTCTGCCACGAGGCGGGCGAGATCGCCCTGCCGGGTCGAGAGGATCTCGGCCATGGTCTGCATCCGGCCGGTCAGCTCGGACTGCATCCGGTTCATCTCGGCGACCTTGTCGTCCATCTCGCGCGCCCGCTCGGCTGCGGCGGCCGCTTCCGCCGCGTGCCTGTGCCCGCCGCGCCAGGCGGAGAGCAGCGCCAGCGCGAGCAGGAGCAGGGTGAGGCCGGCGAAGCCGAAGGCGGCTTCCGCCCAGCTGACGGGCCGTTCGAGCAGGACGAAGGCGATCTGGTTCATGGAAAGAGCCTACACTAATGCGAACGAAAGCGGAACAGTTTGACCGCTCCTGCACAAGTGCTTATGTCGCCTCAATCTCAAGACATTTGCTGCAGAGCGCTCCATGGCCATTCGCCCCCTCGTCATCCTGCCCGACAGTCAGCTCAGGCTGGTCTCGGCCCCCGTCGCTTCGATCACGCCCGAGATCCGCAAGCTCGCCGAGGACATGCTGGAGACGATGTACGACGCGCCGGGCATCGGCCTTGCCGCGATTCAGATCGGAAAGCCGGTCCGCCTCGTCACCATCGATGTCTCGAAGAAGAGCGAGGACGACGAAGAGACGCCGAAGGCCCCGATGGTCTTCGTCAATCCCGAGGTCACCTGGAGCTCGGAGGAGAAGAACGTCTATGAGGAGGGCTGCCTGTCGATCCCCGAATATTACGAGGAGGTCGAGCGGCCGGCACGCGTGAAGGTGCGCTATATGGATCTGGAC
>JAEXUU010000321.1 GCA_023452965.1 Pseudomonadota bacterium
GTGCGCCGCTTCGTCGAGGCGAAGAAGCTCGACTTCGCCACGCTGAAAGCGCTCGGCGCCACCGGCGGCAAGGTCGTTACCATCCATCTCGCCGAGGTCATGCTGGTCGCCGCCTTCGGCATCGCCATCGGCCTCGCGCTCGGCGCCGCCGCGCCCTTCGCCCTGGCCTATGCGCTCGCCGACAGCCTGCCATTGCCCTTCGAGGCGACGCTGGCGCCGGGCGAGCTCGGCATCGCCGCGCTCTACGGCCTGCTGACCGCGCTCGTCTTCGCCATCATCCCGCTCGGCCGCGCCCATGACGTTCCAGTCTCGGCGCTGTTTCGCGACCAGATCGAGCCCGACCGGCGCCGCCCGCGCTGGATCTATCTCGCCATCTTCGGCGCCGCGCTCGCCGGCCTCGTCGGCGTTGCGCTCGGCTTCGCCTATGAGCGGCGCATCGCCCTGATCTATATCGGCGTCGCCGGCGCGGTCTTCCTGCTGCTGCGCCTGATCGCCTGGGGGCTGATGGCGCTGGCACGGCGCACGCCGCGGCCGCGCCGCCCGTCCCTGCGCATGGCCCTCGCCAACATCTACCGGCCCGGCGCGCTGACGCCTTCGCTGGTGCTCTCGCTCGGCCTCGGCGTCGCCCTGCTCTCGGCGCTCGCCTTCATCGATGTCAGCCTGTCGCGCCAACTCACCCAGTCGCTGCCGAAGACGGCGCCGAGCTTCTTCTTCCTCGACATCCCCAATGCCCAGGCCGGCGCCTTCGACGAATTCCTCGCCAGGCAGCGCCCCGGCGCCGCGGTCGAGCGCGTGCCGATGATGCGCGGCCGCATCACCAGCCTGAACGGCGTGCCGGCCGAACAGATCAAGGCGAGCGAGCAGATGGCCTGGGTTCTCGAGGGCGACCGCGGCATCACCTATGCGGCGACCATGCCGGAAGGCTCGCGCCTCGCCTCCGGCGAATGGTGGCCGGCCGACTACAAGGGCGAGCCTCTGGTCTCCTTCGACGCCCGCGCCATCGAGGGCCTCGGCCTCAAGCTCGGCGACACCCTCACCGTCAACGTGCTCGGCCGCAACATCACCGCGCGGATCAGTAATTTCCGCAACATCGAGTGGCGCTCGCTCGGCATCAACTTCGTCATGGTGTTCTCGCCCAACACCTTCGCCGGCGCCCCGCACACCAACCTCGCCACCGTGACGGTGACCGACGCCGCCTCTCCAACTGGCGACGCCGCCCTGATGCGCCAGCTCGCCATCGCCTTCCCGGCAGTGACGGCGGTGCGGGTCAAGGACGCTCTGGAAGCGGTGAATGTCATCGTCGCCCAGCTCGCCAGCGCGATTCGGGGCGCCTCCAGCCTCGCCATCGTGGCGAGCCTGCTGGTTCTGGCCGGGGCGCTGGCAGCCGGACAGCGGGCGCGGCTCTACGACGCAATGATCCTGAAGACCCTCGGCGCCACTCGCCGCTTCATACTTTCGTCGTACGCCCTCGAATACGCAGGCATCGGCGTCGTTTCGGCCCTTTTTGGGCTCGTCGCCGGCGCGGCGGCCGGCTGGGGGGTCGTCACGCAAGTGATGAAGATCGAGTTTGTTCCAGACCCCACGGGCGCAATTCTTGCTGCGACTGCCGCGGTCGCCGTCACCGTCATGTTCGGATTGATCGGGACGTTGCAGATACTTTCGAAGGCGCCCGCTTCTCATCTACGCAATTTATAAGTTCGTTACGTCCGCGGCGCAGCGTAAACATGGACAAAGGGTAATGTTGCATCGAAACGCCGGCGCAGTTCTATCGCGCCGGCCCGATTAACCATGGCCACCCCTTGTAAGGCGGCGCATTCCCCCTCATATTCCGCACTGTCGCCACGAAGGTGGACGATGGTGGGCCTTCGCAAGGGCGATGTCCGCCTTTGCCAACGGTTTCAGGGGAACTTTCTGCATGAGCAACTTCGACCGCAATGCTCCGGTCTGGGGTGCGGGCCGCGCACAGCAGACCAGCGCCGTCGAGATGGATCAGGGCCTGCGCTCGTTCATGCTCGGCGTCTACAACAACATGACGATCGGCCTGGCCATCACCGGCCTGTTCGCGATCGGCATCTCGATGCTCGCCATCGCCGGCTACTCGCCGACGGGCAAGGTCAACGCACTGACACCGCTCGGCCAGGCGCTCTATCTCAGCCCGCTGAAGTGGGTCGTGATGCTGGCCCCGCTGGCGTTCATCCTGTTCTTCTCGTTCAAGGCCGAGAGCATGAGTTCCTCGACCGCGCGCGCCATGTTCTTCGCCTTCGCGGCGGTGATGGGCGTGTCGATGTCGTCGATCTTCGTGGTCTTCACGGGTGAGTCGATCGCCAAGGTGTTCTTCATCACCGCGGCGGCCTTCGGCGGCCTCAGCCTGTTCGGCTACACCACGCAGAAGTCGCTGTCGGGCATGGGCTCCTTCCTGATCATGGGCCTGATCGGCCTGGTGATCGCCTCGGTCGTGAACCTGTTCCTGGCTTCGAGCGCCCTGTCCTTCGGCATCTCGGTGATCGGCGTGCTGGTCTTCGCCGGCCTGACCGCCTGGGACACCCAGCGCCTGAAGGAGATGTATCTCTACTCGAACCTGGACCCGGAATCGGCTGCGAAGCTCTCGGTGAACGGCGCCCTGTCGCTCTACCTGAACTTCATCAACATGTTCCAGATGCTGCTCTCGCTGTTCGGCAACCGCGAGTAAGCATCAAGCGCCCAGGCGCAGATATCGGGCCCCGGCTGCAAAGCCGGGGCTTTTCTTTTGCCTGCACACGGCCG
>JAEXUU010000322.1 GCA_023452965.1 Pseudomonadota bacterium
GTCATAGACCGTCGGGCCGCAGACATACATGCGGACATTGTTCGGATCGACCGGGGCGAAAGCCTCCTTGGTCCGTGTCAGCGTGTTGTAGAGCCTGAGTTTCGGCTGCATCGAAGCGGTGTCCTGACGAAAAGGCGACAAAAACGGCGTATCCTGGCCGCTGGCCGGGGCGCTGTCTGTCTTTTCGTTGGGACGAGGACGTGAGCAGCCGGCCAGCGAAAGCTAGCGGCAAATAATGCAGATAATGGCGAGGGCTCGCGTCATTGTCTCGTGAATGCCTGCGGCGTGCGCTTACGTCAAGTGGCAGCGCTGCAACGCTCTGCCGCCGACATGCGGCATTCATCGCCTTGTCCAGCGATTCCGGCTCTGGCCGCCGCAATCCCGCCACAAGCGCCCTCGCCTTGTGCGGCGCAACAAAGCTTGCCGCATTTCACCGTATTTTAAGCATTCGGAACCAAGCTGTGATGTCGAAGGTTCAGAGCTCGTCGAAGCTCAGGGAAAATATCATGCGCCGCGCAGTGGCTTTGGTCGGTTTGTTCGGGATCATCGGAGCCGGGCTTTCGCTTGCCGTGGTGCCCACCACCGGCACCGTCGCCGCCCCCAAGCCCGAGCGCACCTATCTGATCCCGGCCAGCGACGGCTACGGCGTCGCCGATTGCCTCGCCAGCAAGGCCGAATGCGGCCAGATTGTCGCCAATGCCTGGTGCGAGGCACAGGGCCACCGCATCGCCAAATCCTATGGCGTCGCCACGGCCGAGGATTTCACCGGCACCGTGAAGGTCGCGGCCTCGAGCGAGGCCGAGCGCCCGCTCGTCATCACCTGCGGACACTGACCCCGCCGGGCGAGATTTCCCCAGAGCGAGCCAAGCGCTAGCCTGAGCGGCCGCGGATCGACCCGGCCGTAGCAGGGAGCGTCGGCCCATGCCTCGTCCAGCATTGACCCATCCAGCACTCGTCGCCGGCCTTGTCCTGGCGACACTCCTGCCCGCCCAGGCCTTCGAAGGCCGCTATCGTACCCTGGGCGGCAGCATGACGATCCGCCCGGCCGGCGCCGGCATGCTCAAGGTCGATGCCGAGATCGGCAGCAGAAGCTGCGTCGGCGTGATCTCGGCCCGCGGACGCACCCAAGGCGACCGCCTCGTCGCCGAAGCCGAACGGGACGGCGACATCTGTCGGCTGGAAATCCGCCGCAAGGGCCGCAACCTCGTGGTGTCCGAGAGCGGCGAATGCACGACCTTCCACGGCGCCAACTGCAACTATGTGGGCACCTACACGCCGCGCTAGAGGTCGCCGTTCAGCCGCACCGACCTCAGCGCACCCATTCGGCGCATTTCGCGACTTCGCCCATGCCGCCCCAGGGCATGATCGGCACGCTCGATGTCGAGTTCTGCGGCGAACCGTCGATCAGCTTGTCGGTATAGACCATGTAGATCAGCACGTTGCGCTTGACGTCGCAGCCGCGAACGATCTGCATCTTCTTCCAGATCAACGAACGGCGCTCGCGGAAGACGACATCGCCCTGCGAGAACTTTTCCTTGAACTTGATCGGGCCGATCTGGCGGCAGGAGAGCGAGACGTCGGAGACCTCCTCGGCGACGCCGAACATGCCGGAGACGCCGCCCTTCTCGGGCACGGTGTAGTGGCAGGCGACGCCCTCGACCACGGGATCGTCGACGCCGTAGACGGCGAGCTTGTCATCCGGGGTCATCATCTTCCAGACCGTCGACTTGCGGAAGATCAGATCCTCCTGGGCCTGTGCCGGGGCAAGCGCAGCGCCGCCGAAGGCGCAGGCAGCCAGCACGGCCAGGATATGACGACGAAACCGCATTCAAATTCTCCCGACGCTTTTCCGTATGACGCCCGGCAGGATATGGGATGCCGCGGCCCGGTGCACCAGAGCGGCCGGACAGAGCCGAGACATGACGACGACCTTGCCCGAATTCCAAACCGCACGCCTCGCCCTGCTTCCGCGCACGATCGCCGATCTCGATCTGATAGCCGCGCTGAACACCGATCCAGAGGTGATGCGCCACATCGCCCCGATCGGCGATCCGGCCATGGGCAGGGAAGGCATCGCGGCGCGCAGCTTCAGCCATGTCGCTCGCGGGCTCGGCTACTGGTCGCTCTTCATACAGGACGGGGGCCAGGACTTCGTCGGCTATGTCGGGCTGATCCCGGATGGCGAAGTGCCGGACCGGGTTCAGGTGAGCTACCGCTTCGCGACGCGGTACTGGGGCAAGGGCCTCGGCTTCGAAGCAGTCTCGCGCCTGCTGCATCACGGCTTCGAGGCGCTGGCGCTACCGGAGATCGCCGTTGTCACGCATCCGCAGAACATCGCCTCGCTGCGGCTCGCCGAGAAGCTCGGCTTCGAGCGGGAGGCCACGCGCCCGGACGCATTGATCGGCGACCCACCAGTGCCGGCGCTGGGCTTGCGCCAGTCGCGGGCGCGCTGGCTGGCGCGGGCTCAGGCGGCCAGCGGCCTGAACGCCAGGTAGGCGGCAGCGATCGCGCCAACCACGCCGAGCGCGAACAGCACGAGCTTGATGCGCGTGAAGCCGCTGGCGAAGGCGACCGTGCCCTCCTCGACCTTCGGATAGCGATCGAGCAGGCGGGCAACCGCAAGATTCTCGGCGATGTCGCAGAGCCCGCCGAAGAGCCAGCCGCCGCCGCAAAGGGCCGCGACCCACCAGGGATAGCCGCGCATCGACACCCCGGCGATGATGAAGCCACCGACGATGGTGTAGGTCAGCGCGACCGCCGCGTCGGCCGGCAGCAGCTTGTGGCGATAGGCGGCGCGAAGCCGCTCGCCATAGGCCGCGAAGAGCTTTTCGACATCGTCCTTGTTGAAGCCGTCCCAGTCGCTCTCCAGGGCGCGGGCGACGCCAAGCTTGCGAGCCCAGAGCCCGACCAGCCAGAACAGCAGCATCACCAGCGCCGGCCCCCAGAAGAAGAAGGCGAGCGGGATCAGCGTCGGGTAGAAGGGCGCGAGATCGTCCATCTGGCGGTAGGCTCCGGAATCCGTGGTCCGCGCCGACGTTATCGTGCTTGCCGCGCCAGCGCCACGGCCTCGCGCAGCACGGCGAGATCGCCGATCTGGTTGGCGAGGATCAACACGAGGCGGGCATTCAGCGCCGCGCTCTCGCGATCGTCGAGGTCGCGATGCGCCTCGGCCAGCAGTCGGTAGGCGGCATCGGGGTCGGCGAAGCGGGCTTCGCGCGCAAGAACGGCGGGCTCGGTCATGATGCGCGGCCCTCCAGCCTGTCGATGGCCATGACGATGTCGGCCGGGCTCGCCTGACGGAACCGGGCCGCGACATGGCCGTCCGGCCGCAGGACGACGGCATCGCCCGGCGCCAGCGCATAGCGCCGCCTGAGGATGTCGTCCGCCCCGGAAGCCGGCTCGACGGCGACCGCTCCCGACGGGGCGAACCCAGCCGCTCCACCGGTGATGATCACGGGCATGCCCGGCCGCAGCGCCTCGCTCAGCCAGGCAGCGCCCCCTGCCCCGCCGGAGAGCGGTGCATCGAGGAACGGGGCGCCCGGCGGCAGGCCCCCCTCCCAGTCGGAGTCAGGCGTCGACAGCGGCGAAGCCGCATAGACCGAGGGCAGAGAAAGCCGGCCGGAATTGACGAAGCGCTGGGCAAAGGGAGCAAGCGGCGCCAGCGACAAGGCGGCAGCGCGCAGCAGACGCTCGCCAGGCGAGCGCGGCGCGATAAAATCGGTCGCGCGCGTCGAGTTCAGGATGTTCTCGTCGGCGGCCAAGCCACGCTCGCTGTCATAGCTTTCAAGCAGCGCGGCCGGGCTCCTGCCCTGCAGGACCAGCGCCAGCTTCCAGCCGAGGTTGTCGACGTCCTGGATGCCGGAATTGGCGCCCCGCGCGCCAAAGGGCGAGCCCTGATGGGCAGCGGCTCCGGCGAAGATCACGCGGCCGTGCAGGAAACGGTCGAGCCTGCGGCACTGGAAGCGGTAGACCGAGACCCATTCCAGCGCGAAATCGGCATGGCCGAGCATGCGCTCGATCCGGGGGCGAACGATCTCCGGGCGCTTCTCATGCTCGGGATCGGCATCGGGGCTGAGCTGCAGGTCGATGCGCCAGACATCGTCCGGCTGCTTGTGCAGCAGGGCCGACTGGCCGGAATGGAAAGGCGGGTCGAACCAGCACCAGCGCTCGGTCGCGAACGGCGCCTGCATCTTCACATCGGCGATCAGGAAGCGATCCTCGAAGGCCTCGCCGCGAAATTCCAGGCCAAGCATGTCGCGGCTCGGCGAGCGCGCCCCGTCGCAGGCGACCAGCCAGTCGGCGTGCAACGAATAGTCCCCGTCCGGCGTTGCGATGGTGAGCGCGACTCCGTCCTCGCGGTTGGCAAGACCGGCGAGGCGGTTGCTCCAGCGCAGATCGACCAGCGGCTCGGCGAGCACGGCCTCGACCAGCGCCGCTTCGACGTAGAATTGCTGGAGGTTGATGAAGGCGGGCTGCTTGTGGCCGCCTTCGGGCAGAAGATCGAACTCGTAGAGCCCGGCATCGCCACGGAAGACCTTGCCCTTCTGCCAGGTGACCCCTTTCTCGACCATCGCCTCTGCGAGGCCGAGCCTGTCGAAGATCTCGAGCGTGCGCTTGGCGAAGCAGATTGCGCGCGAGCCCTCGCCGATCCGGTCGGCATCGTCGATCAGCACCACAGGGACGGCGCGGCGCGCGAGGTCGAGCGCCAGCGTCAGCCCGACCGGGCCGGCCCCGACGATGACGACCGGGTGACGCACTGGGTCGGCAGCATCCTGGTCCAAGCTCCGGCGATAGGCGAACTGGCGGAAGGGCTGCATCAATACAGGGCCTCCGGCCCTTCCAGCCCCAGCGCCGTGAGATCGGCCGCGCGCCGGCCGGCATCGAAGGCGAGGAAAAACTCGTCGAGTTGCGGTGGGGCGATGCGGGTGCCGGCCAGCATGGCGTGCGCCTGGCCACGATGGTGGCTCTGGTGCTGAAAGAGGTGGCCGAGCAGGTCGTCGACCCGCTCCGGCACCATGCCGTCCTCGCCGCGGTCCGTTGGGACGAGGCGCGAGAGGAGCGCTTCGTCCTGGGCATCGCAAAAGGCGATCAGCCGTCGGTCGGAGGCGAGTTGCGTCGTGCGCAGCTCCGGCGCGGCGAGCGGCTGGATGCCGTCGAAGATCGCGAGCCCGACCCCGCCCTCCTCCAGCATGTCGAGATAGTAGAGATCGACCGCGAGATTGTGGTTCAGGGTCTCGTGGAGCGACGGGAAGAAGCTCGTCCGCCGCGCCTGGAATTCGTCGTCGCTCAACTCCGCGCAAGCGCGCAACAGGCGGTCGTTCGACCAGGCGTTGTTGCGGGCCGCCTTGCGGAAATGCAGAGCGAGCGACATCGCCCTACCCCCGCAAATCCAGCCACATCTGGCGGTCGCGCTCATCCGTCCAGATGCGCGGGTGGTCGAGGCCGCCGGCCTCGTCATAGGCGCGGGTGACGTTGAAGGGCAGGCAGTGCTCGAAGATCACCCAGTCGCCATAGGCCGGCTTCAGCGCCTCGTGCACGCGCTCGAAGGTCTCGCGCAATGAGCGGCCGGCGGCGACATGGCCCCGCACGGCCTCGAAGAGATCGGAGAGGAAGGCGCGGGTACCCTTGATGCCGTCCGCCACCATCGCCCGGTTGGTCAGGGCGGTGCCGCGGCCCGGCACCATGGCGGCCGGCGCGAAGCTCGCCAGCGCATCGAGCGTCGCCGGCCAATCGGTGAAATGCGCATCGCCGCAATAGGGCGTCGCGCCGTATTCGACGAGGTCGCCGGCGAAGATCACATTGGTGTCAGGCATCCAAGCGACGATGTCGCCTGCGGTGTGGCCGCGGCCGAGCTTCATCAGCCGGACCTCGCGCGAGCCCAGCCAGATCGAGGCGTTGTGCGAGAAGGTGGTGGTCGGCCAGGTCAGGCCCGGGCGGATCGAGTCGGCACCCTGGAACAGGCGGGGGAAGCGGCCGATCTCGCTCGCCTTGTCCTCCTCGCCGCGCTCGACGATCATCGCCCGCGCCGCATCCGAGCAGACGATCTCCTTCGCGCCATAGGCCGGCGCGCCGAGCACGCGCACGGCATGATAATGCGAGAGCACGACATGGCTGACCGGCTTGTCGGTGACCTCGCGCACCTTGGCGATGACGCGCTCGGCCATGGTCGGCGTCGCCTGCGCATCGAAGACGAGCACGCTGTCGTCGCCGACGACGATGCCGCTATTGGGGTCGCCCTCGGCGGTATAGGCGTAGACCCCCTTGCCGATCTCGTCGAAGGAGACGGTCTTCTCGCCGAGATCGGCGGTGGAGGCGAAAGCGGGGCCGTCAGACATCGTCAGAACCTTTCAGGCTTGTACTGGTGCGTATTGCGCTCGCCGGGAACCACCGCGTCGTCCCGGACAAGCCGCGAAGCGGTGCCGATCCGGGATGACGGCGCGGCGTTCACCGCACATAGGGCATGATCTCCTGGTCGATCGCGCCGATGATCGAATGGCCGGCGGCATCCTTCATCTCGATGCGGACGCTGTCGCCGAAGCGCAGGAAGGGCGTCTTGGCCGCGCCGTCGCGAATGGTCTCGACCATGCGCTGCTCGGCGATGCAGGCATAGCCGAGGCCGCCCTCGCCGACCGGGCGGCCCGGCCCGCCATCGGCATCGCGATTGGAGACGGTGCCCGAACCGACGACGGTGCCGGCGACGAGCGGGCGGGTCTTGGCCGCATGAGCGATCAGCACGCCGAAATCGAAGGTCATGTCGACGCCGGCCTCCGGCTTGCCGAAGGGCTTGCCGTTGATCTGGGCAAGCAGCGGCAGGTGCAGCTTGCCGTCCTTCCAGGAGGTACCGAGCTCCTCCGGCGTCACCGCCACCGGCGAGCAGGCCGAGGACGGCTTGGACTGCAGGAAGCCAAAACCCTTCGCCAGCTCCGCCGGGATCAGGTTGCGCAAGCTGACATCGTTGACGAGCATGACGAGGCGGACGAGCGCGCGCGCCTCGTCTGGGCTCGCGCCCATCGGCACGTCGCCGGTGATGACGGCGATCTCGGCCTCGAGGTCGATGCCGTAATCCTCGCTCGCGATCCGAATCGGCTGGCGCGGGCCGAGGAACGAATCGGAGCCGCCCTGGTACATCAGCGGGTCGGTCCAGAAGCTCGCGGGCATCTCGGCGCCCCGCGCCTTCCGAACGAGTTCGACATGGTTCACATAGGCCGAGCCGTCGACCCATTGATAGGCACGCGGCAGCGGCGAGGCGCAGTCGTGCTCGTGGAAGCGGAAGGACGGCACGGAGCCGTGCTCCAGCCCCTCCGCGAGGTCGGAAAGGCGCGGCGCGCAGCGCTCCCAATCATCCAGCGCCCCCTGCAGCGTGGCCACGACCGGGAAGGCATCCGTGGCGCGGGTCAGGTCGTTCGAGACGACGACGAGACGGCCGTCGCGGCCATGCGTGAGCGATGCAAGCTTCATCTCTTTTCATTCCTCCCCGGACACGCCATGAAGGGCGCAACGAGCTTTCGGGAGGAGACCATATGGAACGCCGCACGTTTTTGAAAACTGGTGCGCTCGCTGCCGCCGCGACCTCGATCGCGATGCCGGCCATCGCCCAGTCGATGCCTGAAGTGAAATGGCGGCTGACCTCGAGCTTCCCCAAGCAGCTCGACACGATCTACGGCACGGCCCAGCAGTTCGCGAAGTTCATGTCGGACGCGACCGACGGCCGGTTCCAGGTCCAGACCTTCTCGGCCGGCGAGATCGTTCCCGGCCTGCAGGCGCTCGACGCGGTCAGCTCCGGCACCGTCGAATGCGCCCATACCCCGACCTATTTCTACATCGGCAAGGAGCCTGCCTTCGGCCTCGGCACCGGCATCCCCTTCGGCCTGAATGCCCGCCAGCAGCATAGCTGGTGGTATTTCGGCGGCGGCGAGCAGATCATCAACGAGGCCCTGGCCAAGTTCAACGCCTACTCGATCCCCTGCGGCAATTCCGGCTGCCAGATGGGCGGCTTCTTCCGCAAGGAGCTGAAGACGGTCGACGACCTCAAGGGCCTGAAGTTCCGCATCGGCGGCATGGGCGGCGCGGTCCTCGCCAAGCTCGGCGTGGTGCCGACGCAGATCGCCCCCGGCGATGTCTACCCGGCGCTGGAGCGCGGCACGATCGACGCCGCCGAGTTCGTCGGCCCCTATGACGACGAGAAGCTCGGCTTCGTGAAGGTCGCGCCTTACTACTACTATCCCGGCTGGTGGGAGGGCGGCGCCATGCTGCACCTCGTCATCAACCAGGAGCAGTGGAACAAGCTGCCCAAGCACTACCAGGCCTTGGTCTACCATGCCTGCGAGGCGGCCAATAACTGGATGCTGGCGAAGTACGACGCCGTGAACCCGGGCGGCCTGCGCCGGCTGGTCGGCCAGGGCGCGCAGCTCCGGGCCTTCCCGCAGCCGATCATGGAAGCCTCGCTCAAGGCGGCCGAGGAGTACTATGCCGAGACCTCGGCCAAGAGCGAGCTGTTCAAGAAGGGCTATGACTCGATGGTCGCCTTCCGCGGCGAGAACCTGCTCTGGTGGCAGGTCGCGGAACTCTCCTACGACGCCTTCATGAACCGGCTGAAGTCGCGCTAACGAATTGGAATACGTGAATATTTCAATTCTTCGACCATGATTCTTTGATTGAAGAGGGTACGACTGGAATTCGTGGGATTGATTGATCATCAAGAGTCCCACGAATTTCAATCGTACCCTCGCGCTTTGACCTCGTTTGTTGAGGTATTCGAGAATTTCCTGGCGCGCGATCCACGCTCCTACCATGGAGTGTCTAGAGACCAGATTTGACATCAATCAGCCTGACGTGCCCGACGAGCATAACCCATGCCGACAGCCTCTTATGACCTGCCTGACGGCGTTGCCATCCGATCGTTGAATCTTCATCGCGACGACCGCGGAGCCTTCCTCGAGATATTTCGCAACGAGTGGGGCACCGGTTGCGAGCCGATTCAATGGAACGTTGTACAGAGCGAAGCCAACGTCCTGCGCGGCGTTCACGTCCACATCACTCATGCCGACTATCTCGTCGTTATTGCGGGTAGAATGCAGTTGGGCCTTCACGATATCAGACCGGGGGCACCGAAGAATGCGGCATCACGGATGATCACACTCGATGCAACGCAACCTGTCGCGGTGACGATCCCGGCTGGTGTCTGTCACGGGTTCTACTTTCCAATCCCGAGCATCCACGTCTACGCGGTATCCCACTACTGGAACACCTCTGACGAATTGGGGTGCCGGTTCAACGCGCCTGAACTTGGGCTCTCATGGCCAACGACGGCGCCGCGCCTGTCGGATCGCGACGCAACGGCCTCAGAATATCGTCAGATGGTGGATCAGTATCTCACGGGACGGCAGGCATTTGCAGCGACCGGCGACAACGAACCGGGCCTGGAACGGGCATGACGGCGATAGGCCTGATCGGCTTTGGTCGTTGGGGGAAGCTCATATTCCGAGACCTCCGCACGCTCGGTGCCACAGTCCACGTGGCTGTGCGATCCCCGGCGAGTCAGGCAGCGGCGCACGCCGCAGGCGCAAGCTCGGTTTGTCAGGATCTTCGGGACCTGCCGGGCGTTGACGGCTTTGTCGTTGCAACCCCAACATCGCTACATGCGGAAACCATCGAGCGCCTGATCCCACAAGGTCGGCCGATCTTCGTTGAGAAGCCGCTTACCAGTGATCTCAATAGTGCCCGCAGGCTGGCCGAGCTGGCGCCCGAACGCATCTTCGTCATGGATAAATGGCGTTACCATCCGGGGGTCGAGGCGCTCGGCGCCCAGGTTCGTTCTGGCGCACTTGGCGACATCCTCGCCGTGCGCACGTACCGGCTCGGTTGGGACAACCCACACCGCGATGTCGATGCCATGTGGATTTTGATGCCGCATGACCTGAGTATCGCCTACGAGATTCTTGGTTTCCTGCCTGCCGCTCGGGCCGCCTTCGTCACGATACCCGGTCGCGGCTATTCGAACCTGATCGCCATTCTAGAGAATCCGGATGGCGGCCCGCAGGTCATCGCTGAAATCTCGGCCAATCATCCGACATCCCGCCGGGCGGTCGTCGTTGTCGGAACCAAAGGCAGTGCCCAGCTCGCTGATTCCTATGACGACCGAATCCTCGTCGCCGACGGCACGCCCGGCCTTGATGCTGCACCGCCGAGACAGATCGCAGTTGGCGATGCCATGCCACTCCAGCGAGAGCTAGCCGCCTTTATCGCGCATCTCAACGGCGGGCCACCTCCGCGATCCTCTGCGGCCGAAGGTCTGCTTGTCGTTGAGCGGATCACCTCCCTACGGAGCCTTGCGGGCCTCGACCAGCCATGAATACGCCGCGCTTTACCGTGCTCCTGCCAGTCAACCGCCCACCGGAACTGTTGCCTTTCGCAATCGAGAGTGTCCTCGCCCAGGAAGGCGTCGAACTCGAACTGTTCATCATCTGCGACGGCGCTCCTCCCGCGACCGCCGAATGCGCCCGAGCTTATGCAAAGCGGGATCCTCGTGTCAGCGCCTTTGTCTTCGACAAGGGGGAAAGGCATGGAGAAGCTCACCGACACACTGCGCTGTTCGAGGCGCGTTATCCGCTCGTCGCCCAGATCGGCGACGATGATCTGTGGTTTCCGGACTATTTGGCCACTCTCGGCCGCCTGCTCGAGAGGGTCGACTTCGGTAACTTGCTCCAAGCCAGTCTGGCGGTATCAGGAGCAATTCATGTTCCTCCTGGCGATTTGGCTGACCCCGCCATTCGCAGCAAGATGCGTCACGAGGCATGGAATTTCTTTGGACCTTCTACAGCCGGCTACCGACTGTCTGCCTATCGACGCCTGCCGATTGGCTGGAGTCCTGCTCCGCCAGACGTCTGGACCGATCTTCATATGTGGCGGAAATTCCTCTCTCGCGACGACCTCGCCTTTGGAACGACATTTGCCGTCCGGGGGGTAAAATTAGGCGCCAATGAGCGAGTTGGCATGCCGCTCGCGGATCGAGCAGCAGAACTTGCCGCCGTAGCAGCCCATTTCCGGAATCCAGGCGAGCGCGAAGATTTCGCCGCTCGTGCGTTCAAATCTATCTGGCGCGAGCTCGATGTTTCACTGACTGCGGCATCCCAAGCTTTAGAG
>JAEXUU010000324.1 GCA_023452965.1 Pseudomonadota bacterium
GCCGCGACCGCCGCCTGCGAGCGCTATTTCCAGGCGTGCCAGTTCGCCGTCTGGGCCGGCACGCGCGCCCGCGAGGGCCTCGAGGGCGCGCTGCTGGAGACGGTCGGCGAGGCTTGAGCGGCTTGCCGGCGGCCGCGATCGGGCTTGACCCGGCACCCCCCATGCGCGTCATGGTCGGGCTTGACCCGACCATCTCATGACAGAGATTCTCGGGTCTCCGCTTCGCTGCGCCCGAGGATGACGCGCGGCATCGACAAGAGAGACGCCCATGTCCAGCCAGCTTCCGCAATCCCTCGTGCTCGTCGGGGCCGGCAAAATGGGCGGCGCCATGCTCGAAGGCTGGCTCCGCATCGGCATGGCGGGCCCGGGGATCACCCTGGTCGATCCGCATATCAGCGACGCCATGTCGTCGCTCGCCGCCGAAAAGGGCATGGCGGTCAACCCGCCGAAGGTCGCTGCCGCCGAAGTGGTGGTGCTGGCGACCAAGCCGCAGATGCTCGACACCGCCGCCCCTGCCGTCCAGGCGCTGATCGGCCCGCGCACCCTCCTGATCTCGATCCTCGCCGGCAAGACGCTCGGCGATCTCGCCCAGCGCCTGCCCAATGCCGGGGCGATCGTGCGGGCCATGCCGAACCTGCCGGCCTCGGTGCAGCGCGGCGTCACCGCCGCCGCCGCCGGGCCCGGCGTCAGCGCCACTCAACGGGAGATGGCCGACGCGCTGCTCGGCAGCATCGGCAAGGTCGAATGGTTGGCCGATGAGGGGCTGATCGACGCCGTCACCGCGGTCTCGGGTTCCGGCCCGGCCTATGTCTTCCATCTGGTCGAAGCGCTCGCCGCCGCGGGTGCGGCCGCCGGCCTGCCGGCCGATCTGGCGGGGCGGCTAGCGCGGGCGACGGTCGAGGGCGCCGGCGAAATGCTGTTCCAGTCGGACCTCGCGCCGGGAACATTGCGCCAGAACGTGACTTCGCCCGGCGGCACGACCGCCGCGGCGCTCGAAGTGCTGATGGCCGAGGACGGCATGCCTCTGCTGATGCGGCGCGCCGTTGCTGCCGCCAAACGTCGCGCCGAAGAGCTTTCCGGCTGAGCGGCCTTTCAACCGGCGCCCGCGAGGCCTAGATTCAAGGTATCAGCAGGCGACAGGAGAAACCGATGGCACGCAAGCCCGCTTCCCCCAAAGCCGAGCCGGCTGCCGCGAAACCGGCGGCCCCGAAGCCCGATCCGCGCCGCGCCGTGGTCGATGCGCTGTTCCGGCTCGCGGCCAATCGCTCCTGGGATGAGATCGAATTGCCCGAGATCGCACGCGAGGCCGGGCTGAGCCTCGCCGAGATGCGCGGCCTGTTCCCCTCGAAGCTCGCCATTCTCGGCGGGCTCGGGCGTATCGCCGACGACGCGGTGCTGGCGGGGAACTCGGACGACCTGATGGAGGAAAGCTACAAGGAGCGCGTCTTCGATCTGGTGATGCGCCGGCTCGACGCGCTGGCGCCATACAAGGCCGGGCTGCGCGCCGTGATGCCGGCGCTGCGGCGCGACCCGCTGGCGCTGGCGGCCCTCGGCCGCAACGCCGTGAACTCCTGGCGCTATATGCTGGCCTCCGCGGGCATCCCGACCGAGGACAGCCTCGGCGCCGTCAGGGTGCGTGGCGCGGTGCTGCTGATGAGCCGGGTCGCCGAGACCTGGCTCGAGGATGACGAGCCGGAGCTGTCACGGACCATGGCGAAGCTCGATCGTGAGCTGAAATCCGCCGGCCGGATCATGGCGCGCGTCGAGGATGTGCACCGGCTGACGGCGCCGCTGCGCGGCCTTGCGCGGGCGCTGTGCGGCGGCAGGCGGGAGAGCCGCCGCGAGCGGCTGCGCAACGAGGATGGCGACGGCTACGCGGCGGCGATCTGAGGCGCCGCGCCGAACGGCCGGGATCGTGGCCAAACCGTGGCAGTGTTAAGCGGCCTTTAGCGATTTCTCGCAACTGTGCGGACCTCACCTTCGAGGTCCGCCAATGTCATTTCTGAAGAAGATCGCCTCCCTGTCGATCGGCCGCTCGTTCGGGCTGGTCGCGATCCTGGCCGCCGGTATCGGCGTCGCCAGCGTTGCCGTGACGCTGAACCAGGCCCGCATCGACATGATGGACCTGAAGCGTTCGGAGGTGAAGGACATCGTAGAGGCGGCCGCGTCGACCGTGAACGCCTATGTGGCACGGGTTGAGAAGGGCGAGCTCAAGGAGGCCGAGGCTCAGAAGCTGGCGCTCGACGCCATTGCCAATGCCCGCTTCGACAACGGCAACTACCTGTTCGTGGTGCGCTTCGACGGCGTCAACATCGCCCATGCCAGCCCGAACCTTGTCGGCACGGACATGATGGCGTTCAAGGACGCCAATGGCCGGTTCTTCGTCAAGGACATGGTCGAGCTCGGCAAGACCAAGGGCTCGGGCTTCGTCGACTATTTCTGGCTGAGGAGCGGCGACAAGCAACCCTCGCTGAAGATCTCCTATGTCGCCGCCGTGCCGAAATGGCAGTGGGCGATCGGAACCGGCATGCATGCCGACAGCGTCGATGTGGCGTTTGCCGGGCTGGTTCAGGATGTCGCCATCGTGCTCGTGCCGCTCGCGCTGCTGATGTTCGGGCTGGTCTTCTATCTGAGCCGCCGTGCTTCGCGCATGCTCGCCGGGCTCTCGGAAAACATGGGCGCGCTCGCCGCCGGCGATCTCCGGGTCGCCATCGAACATCAGGAGCGGCAGGACGAGGTCGGCAACATGGCGCGTGCGCTGGTCGTCTTCCGCGATGCCGCCCTGGCGAAGCAGCAGGTCGAGGCCGAGAAGGCCCAGGCCGAAGCCGAAGCGAGCGATCAGCGCCGCGCTGCCGATACGCAGCGCAACCTCAACGAGGCGCAGCGCAGCGAGGAGGCGCAGAAGCAAGCCGTTGTCGTCGAGGAGCTCGGCGCGGGTCTCGAGCATCTGACCGCGGGCGATCTGACCTATCGTATCGATGCCGTCTTCAGCGGCGAATACGCCAAGCTGAAGCAGGACTTCAACACGGCCATCGCCCACCTCGAAGAGACGATGCGCCAGATCGCGACCAACACCGAGAGCATGAAGGCGGGTGCCGGCGAGATCAGCCAGGCGGCCGACGATCTCGCCAGCCGCACCGAGCAGCAGGCCTCCTCGGTGGAGGAGACCGCGACGGCGCTCGACCAGCTCACCGCGACGGTGCGCCAGACCGCCGAGGGCGCGCGCCAGGCCAGCCAGGCGACCACCCAGGTCAAGGGCGAGGCCGAGCAGTCCGGCCAGATCGTCCGCGAGGCGGTCGCCGCCATGGGCGGCATCGAGAAGTCCTCCGAGGAGATCTCGCAGATCGTCGGCGTGATCGACGAGATCGCCTTCCAGACCAATCTGCTGGCGCTCAACGCCAGCGTCGAGGCGGCCCGCGCCGGCGATGCCGGCAAGGGCTTTGCCGTCGTCGCCTCCGAGGTGCGTGCGCTCGCCCAGCGTTCGGCCGATGCCGCCAAGGAGATCAAGGGGCTGATCACCGCCTCCACGATCGAGGTCGAGAAGGGCGTGGCGCTGGTCGGCCAGACCGGCAAGGCGCTCGAGCGGATGTCCGGCGAGATCACCCGCGCCACCTCTCTCGTCGCCGAGATCGCCTCGGCCGCCGGGGAGCAGGCGACGGGGCTGCAGGAGGTCAACACCGCCGTCAACGAGATGGACCAGGCGACGCAGCAGAACGCGGCGATGGCCGAGCAGTCGACCGCCGCCTCGCAGGCGCTGGCGCAGGAGGCCGACCGCCTAGCCGCCCTGGTCTCGCGCTTCAAGCTCGGTGGCGACGTGACCGCGTTGAAAGCCATGGCCGCCCGGATGGCGCAGGTCGCGAACGCTTCGACCGCTCCCGCGCCGCGCACGGCGCGCGCCGCCGCCCCGGTCGCCAGCAATGGCCAAGCGGCGCCACGCAAGCCGGTTCTCGCCAGCAATGATCGCGGCTGGGAGGAGTTTTGAGCGTGTCTTCCGCGCCCGCCGCGCCGATCGGCTTTGAGGACTTCCTCAAGGTCGATATCCGGGTCGGCACCATCGTCGAGGCCGAGCCCTATCCCGAGGCGCGCAAGCCTTCGATCAAGCTCGGCATCGACTTCGGCGGCACGATCGGCCGCAAGAAGTCCTCGGCGCAGATCACCCGGCATTACCGGCCCGAGGACCTCCCGGGCCGGCAGGTGCTGGCGGTGGTGAACTTCCCGCCGCGCCAGATCGGCAAGTTCATGTCGGA
>JAEXUU010000338.1 GCA_023452965.1 Pseudomonadota bacterium
CAGCAGCGCCCAGGCCGCCATCGCCCGCACGAGCGGCGAGGGATCGTCGATGAGCGCCTCGGCGTTTGCAGCCAGCGCCGGCTCGCCGCTGTTGCCGATCGCGATCAGCACGTTGCGGATGAAGCGGTCGCGGCCGGTCCGCTTCACCGGGGTGCCGGCGAAGAGCTTGCGGAAGGCGGCGTCGTCGAGCGCCGCGAGCTCGGCGAGCGGCAACGCGTCGAGCTCATCCCTGAGCGCGAGGCGGGTTTCCTGCGCCGCCTGAGCGAACTTGTTCCATGGGCAAACTGCGAGGCAATCGTCGCAGCCGAAGATGCGGTTGCCGATGCCTTCGCGGAATTCGGTGGCGATATGGCCCTGATGCTCGATCGTCAGATAGGCGATGCAGCGCCGGGCATCGAGCTGGTAGGGGGCGGGAAAGGCGGCGGTCGGGCAGATGTCGAGGCAGCGCGTGCAGGAGCCGCAATGGTCGCGCTCCGGCGCGTCGGGCGGCAGTTCGGCGGTGGTGTAGATCGCTCCCAGGAAGAGCCAGGAGCCGTGCGTGCGCGAGACCAGCACGGTGTGCTTGCCCTGCCAGCCGAGCCCGGCGGCTTCCGCCAGCGGCTTCTCCATCACCGGGGCGGTGTCGACGAAGACCTTGACGTCGACCTCGCCGCGCGCCGCGAGCACGCCGGCGACGCTCTTCAGCTTGCCCTTGATGACGTCGTGATAGTCGCGCCTTCGGGCATAGAGCGAGATCGCGCCGCGGTCGCGCTGTCCCAGCACTGCGAGCGGATCGCCTTCACCGGCATAGCTCATGCCGAGCATCACGACGGAGCGGGCCTCGGGCCAGAGCACGCCCGGCGCGGCGCGCTCGGCGGTGCGTTCGGTCATCCAGGCCATATCGCCATGGTTGCCGGCGTCGAGCCAGCCGGCGAGGCGCGCCGGCGCTTGCGGGATCGAATCGACGGAGGCGACGCGCACCGCCGAGAAGCCCTCGCTTTCCGCCCGGGCCAGCACGATGGCCTTGAGCTTCTCGCCGCTCAGAAGTCCAGGTCGTCGTAATGGGCTGCCGGCGCCATGCCCGGAATCCGGTCGCTGAGCAGCGGCCGGAAGCTCGGTCTGGACTTGATCATGGCGTACCATGCGCGGGCGGCCTCGTCCTCTTCCCAGGGCACGGCGCCGAGATAGTCGACGCAGGAGAGATGCGCCGCGGCGGCGAGATCGGCATAGCTCAGAACCGAGCCTGCGAGCCAGTTCCGCTTTGCCGTCAGCCAGGCGATATAGCGCAGATGATAGCGGACATTGCCGCGGGCGGCACGGATCGCGCTCATTTCCGGCGGGCCGCCGCCCTCGTCGCGGCTCATGAAGCGCTTCATCACCTTCTCCAGCACGAGCGGAGCGGTGATTTCCTCGTTGAACTTGATGTTGAACCAGTCGAGCAGTCGGCGGACTTCGATGCGCTCGCCCGGGCCCTCCGGGAGGAGGCGGCGCTCGCCGAGGGCCAACCCGCGCGTCTCGTCGAGATATTCGGCGATCGGCCCGGCGCCGGGGATGACGAGCCCGCTATCCTCGCGCAGTACCGGTGTCGTGCCGGCCGGATTGAGCTCGAGGAACTCGCGACGGCGCTCCCATATCCGCTCCTCGACCATTGCGGCATCGAGGCCGAACTCGCCCAGCACCAGCCGGACGAAGCGCGAATGGGGACAGAGCGGATAATGATGAAGCGTGGCCATCGGTTGCTTGAAACGGAGAATTGGGCTGGAAATGCGACCTGAAGCGCGGTCGCGGGCCTCGCGGAGGCAAAATCCGTATAGGCTCGGCTGCGGTGGCTAACAACCCGGCTATCGGCTATGCGGCGGAATCGGCGCTTTTCCTTCGCCAATTGGTAACCAATTCGCAAAGAGCCTGCGCCATAGCTTTAACGCCCGCGGCGCCGCATGGTTGCGCCGCGCCTGCCGGCTGAGAAGGACCTTCCGATGAGTGACCTGTTGGTGGCCGCCATCCTCGGCGTCGTCGAGGGGCTGACCGAATTTCTGCCGGTCTCCTCGACCGGACACCTGCTCCTGCTCGGCCATTTCCTCGGCTTCGAATCCAAGGGCAAATCCTTCGAGATCCTTGTCCAGCTCGGCGCGATTCTGGCGATCCTGCTCGTCTATTTTCACCGCCTGCTCGACATCGCACTGCGCCTGCGCACCGACCCGGCGGCGCGCCGCTTCGTGCTCGGCGTGCTCGTCGCGTTCCTGCCGGCGGCGGTGATCGGCGCGCTCGCCCATGGCTTCATCAAGGGCGTGCTGTTCAACCCCTTCCTGGTCTGCACCACGCTGATCGCCGGCGGGCTGGTCCTGCTCGTCGTAGACGAGCTGGAGCTCGAGGTGAAGCACCATGACGCCACCGCCTTTCCGCTGGCGATGTACTTCAAGATCGGCCTGATCCAGTGCCTCGCCATGATCCCGGGAGTGTCGCGCTCGGGCTCGACCATCGTCGGCGCCATGCTGCTCGGTGCCGACAAGCGCGCGGCGGCGGAATTCTCCTTCTTCCTGGCGATGCCGACCATGGCCGGCGCCTTCACCTACGATCTGATGAAGAACTACAAGGACCTCACCGCCAGCGACACGCTGCTGATCGGCATCGGCTTCGTCACAGCCTTCATCTCGGCGCTGATCGTGGTGCGGTCCTTCCTCGATTTCGTCTCGAAGCGCGGCTTCACGCCCTTCGCCTGGTGGCGGATCGTCGTCGGTTCGGCCGGGCTCGCCGGGCTCTGGGTCTTCGGCTGAGGCAGGTCACGCTGGCGCCGGCACGGGGCCGCGCCAGGTCCCGAGCAGCATTTCCAGGAAACGCTCGGCCGCCGGTGCCAGCCTGACGCCGCGCCGCCTGACCACACCGATCGTGCGCGAGATCTCGGGATCGCGGATCGCCCGCGTCGCGATGGTCGGGTGATCCTGGCCGGGTGTCGCCAGCCGCGGCAGCACCGAGATGCCGAGCCCGGCCTCGACCAGGCCAAGCGAGGTCGAGAGGTGCGTGACCTCGAACGACCAGTCGAGCCTGACCCCGACCTTCACCAGGGCTGAATCCAGGATGGCGCGATTGCCGCGCGCCCGGCTGACCGTGACCAGCGGAAGGCCCTCGAGATCGGCCCAGGCCAGCGCAGGCCGGTCGGCGAGTGCATGGTCGCGTCGGCAGGCCAGCACGAACGGGTCCTCCAGCAACGGCTCGAAGGTGAGTTCGGCATCGGAGCCGCCGAGCAGATTGATACCGAATTCGACCTCGCCGCGCGCCACCGCCTCGAGCCC
>JAEXUU010000343.1 GCA_023452965.1 Pseudomonadota bacterium
CTTGTTGGGGGGGGGGGGGGCGGGGGGGGGCGGCCCCGGCCCGCCGATTGAGGGGTCGGCGGGCCGAATTTCACGGGAGGACCGATGCTGCGCTCGTTGAAACCGCTCGGAGCCTGGCTTGCACGCCGCGCAGAGAATGTCCTCGTGCTGATGCTCGGCACGATGTTCGCCGTGTTCCTCGTGCAGATCGTCTTCCGCTACGTCTTCAACTTTCCGATCGGCTGGACGCATGAGATCAGCGTGCTGCTCTGGCTCTGGCTGGTGCTGTTCGGCGCCGCCTTCGTCACCCGCGAGAGCGACGAGATCCGCTTCGACATCATCTATGGCGCGGTCGGCCCGAAGGCCCGGCGCGTCATGGCGGTCCTCACCGCCGTGCCATTGATCGTGCTCTACACGATCTCGCTGCCCGCGATGGCCGACTATGTCTCGTTCATGAAGGTCGAGCGCACGGCCTATCTGAAGCTGCCCTTCAACTGGGTCTATTCGATCTACATCGCCTTCGCGGTCGCCGCGATCGTGCGCTATCTCTGGCTCTGCACGCAGGCGCTGCGCGGCAAGGCGCCGGAGGCCTTCGACCCGACCAAGGCGGGCTCCGGCGTATGAGCCCCTTCGCCCTCTGCATCGCGACGATCGTCGCCCTGTCGCTGCTCGGCCTGCCGATCGGCCACGCCATGATCGCCGGCTCGATCTTCTATCTGCTGTTGGCCGGCCAGGATCTCTCCATCGCCGCCGAGCAATTGCTCAACGGCATGTACACCAACTACGTCATCCTCGCCGTGCCGCTCTTCATCCTGGCGGCCGAGCTGATGAACATCGGCAGCATGACCGAGCGTCTGCTGCGCTTCTGCGATGCGCTGGTCGGCCGCTTCCGCGGGGGCCTCGCCCAGGTCAACGTCGTCCAGAGCGTGATCTTCGCCGGCATGTCCGGCTCGGCAATCGCCGACGCTGCCGGCACGGGGCGGATGATGCAGGCGATGATGACCAAGGACGGCAAGTACCCGCCGAGCTTCGCCGCGGCGCTGACGGCGGTCACCGCCGTCATCGGGCCGATCATCCCGCCCTCGATCCCGATGGTGCTCTACGCCCTGGTCTCGGATGCCTCGATCGGCTTCCTCTTCCTTGGCGGCGTGATCCCCGGCCTGCTGATGGCCCTGGCGCAGATGAGCCTGATCGGCGCCACCGCCCGCCGCCGCAATTTCCCGGTCGAGGCTCCGGTGCCGCTGCGCGAGCTTCCCGGCATCACCTGGCGGGCCTTCCCGGCGCTGATGATGCCGGTCGTGCTGCTCGGCGGCATCTATGGCGGCGCGACCACGCCGACCGAGGCCGCAGCGGTCGCCGCGGCCTATGCGCTGGCGATCTCGGTGCTGCTCTACCGCAGCGTCTCGCTGCGCGCCTTCTACGCTTCGCTCGCCTACAGCGCGCGCACCACCGCCTCGATCGGCATGCTGATCGCCGGTGCGCTGGTCTTCAACTACGTCGTCACCATCGAAAACATCCCGGAGAGCCTGAAGGTCTTCCTCTCCGGCTGGGATCTTTCGCCCATCGGCTTCCTGATCCTGGTCAACCTGATCCTGCTCGTCCTGGGCTGCTTGCTCGAAGGCACCGCGATCCTGCTGATCGTCGTGCCGGTCTTCATCCCGACCGCCAAGGCGCTCGGCATCGACATGGTGCATTTCGGCGTCGTCGTGGTGGTGAACATCATGCTCGGGCTGATCACCCCGCCCTATGGCCTGCTGCTCTTCGTCATGACCAACATCACCGGCGTCCCGCTGCGCGACATCGTCCGCGAATGCATGCCCTTCCTCGGGGCGATGCTGGTGGCGCTGGCCCTCATCACCTTCATCCCCGAGCTCGTGCTCTGGCTGCCCCGGCTGATGGGTTACCAGGGCTGAGCGCAGATGAACGGAAACCACGAACAGGTGCTGCCGTGAACAAGCCGATCTATGTCCTGAACGGGCCGAACCTCAATCGCCTCGGCAAGCGCGAGCCGCACATCTACGGCAAGACCACGCTCGCCGAGGTCGAGACCCTGTGCCGCGAGACGGCCGGCGACTGGCCGGTCGAGTTCCGGCAGAGCAACCGCGAATACGAGCTGGTCGACTGGATCCATGAGGCGATCGACGAAGGCAGCGCGATCATCATCAACCCCGCCGCCTATTCCTTCACCTCGATCGCCATCCTCGACGCGCTGAAGATGTTCCCGGGCCCGATCATCGAGCTCCACATCTCCAACATCCACCGCCGCGAGGCGCACTATCACAAATCCTATGTCTCGCTCGCCGCGACCGCGATCATCGCCGGCCTCGGCGCCCGCGGCTACGCCACCGCCATCCGCTCGGCGATCGAGCTGGTAGAGGGTTAGCAAGCCGACCGCTGGGTCTGGCCCGAACCGTTCTTGCGAAGTCATACCGGGCGCAGCGAAGCGAAGACCCGGGATCCATGCCGGAACCCGGATCGACAAGGCTCAGGCATGGATCCCGGATCAGCGCCGCTGACGCGGCTCGTCCGGGACGACCCTGCGAGTCGGCCGAGCCCCAGAAGGCTCCGGCTTCAGCGCATGTAGTGCAGACTCGAGAATCGCTTGCGGAAGGCGGTGACCTCCTGCGCCACCGCCTCCACCGGGCGCGCGCCGGACAGCCCGTCGGCGATGTAGCCGGCAAGCTCCGGCATGTGCTCGGGCTTCATGCCGAAGCGGACGATCTCCGGCGTGCCGAGCCTGAGCCCGTTGACGTCTCCCGCCACCTCGGCGATCGGCAGGCCGATGCCGCAGCTCAGGATGTTGGCGGCGCGCAGCCGCTTCGCCGCCGCCTGGCCGCCGCCATAGGGCGCTGCCTCGATGGCGAACTGGTGCGACTGCGTCATGCCGCGCTCGCGGGCGAAGACCGGCACCTGCCGCTCGACCAGCGCCTCTGCCAGCGCCTTGGCCGTCGCCGCCATCATCTGCGCGTAGTCGCGCCCGAATTCCTGCCAGTCCATCAGCGTGATCGCGAGCGAGGCCGATTTCGCCACGTCGAAATTGGCGGTCAGCCCGGGATAGGCGATGGCGTCGAGCTTCTTGGCGATCGCCGCGTCATTGGTGACGATCAGCCCCGAGGGCGGCCCGCCCAGGCTCTTATAGGTGCTCATCGTCATGACATGGGCGCCCTCGGCCAGCGGCTGCTGCCAGGCATGGCCGGCGATCATGCCGGAGAGATGCGCCGCGTCGAACAGCACGATGGCGCCGACCTCGTCGGCAATGGCGCGGATATCACGGATCGGGTGCGGGAACAGGTTGAGGCTGCCGCCGATGCTGATCAGCTTCGGCTTCAGCCGCAGCGCGTCCGCCCGCAGCCTGTCGAGATCGACCGTGTAGTTCTGCGCGTCGACCGGCGCCGGATGGGTGGTGATGCCATAGAGCCCGGCCGCGCCGGCGCCGTGATGGGTGACGTGACCGCCGATCGAAGGCGGCGGCGCGATGATGCAGTCGCCCGCCTTCGCCGCGGCCATGAAGACATAGAGATTGGCGATGGCGCCGGAGGGCACCCTGATCTCGGCATGCCTGGCGCCAAAAACCTCTGCCGCCAGCTCGGCGGTGACGATCTCGATCTGCTCGATCGCCTCCAGCCCCATCTCGTATTTGTCGCCGGGATAGCCGAGTGAGGGCCGCGCACCCATGCCCTGGCCCAGCACGGCCTCGGCGCGCGGGTTCATCACATTGGTCGCCGGGTTGAGATTGACGCAGTCGCGCTCATGGAGCGCCCGGTTCTCGGCAATGAGCCCGGCAAGCCGCGCCTCCGTCGCCTCCCGGTCCTGCCCGGCGATCTCTCCCGCGACACGCAGGACATAGTCCTCGCTCGCCGCCGGCACCCAGTCCCGCCTCGCCAGTTTCGCGCTCATCCGCCTGCCCTGCCCCAAACTGTGTTTCGTGGCGCCATTGGAACGGCTTGGCGCGCCCGGCGCAAACCAGTTATCGTCGCCGGAAGGCCTAGAAAATCTAGGCCTGAATCAGCGAACCCGATCCATGCCTGTCGCACCGCCGCGCCCGCCCATGCCGCCGCTCAACGCGCTGCGCGCCTTCGAGGCGGCAGGCCGGCTGGGCAGTTTCGCCCGCGCCGCCGAGGAACTCGGCGTCACGCCCGGCGCCATCGCCCAGCAGGTGCGACAGCTCGAGGCATTCCTCGGCTTTCCCCTGTTCCGGCGCCTGCCCCAGGGTGTCGCGCTGACGGAGGCCGGGAGGCAGGCGCAGCCGCGCCTCAGCGCGGCCTTCGAGGCGCTCTCGCTCGCGGTGCACGATCTGCGCGCGAGCCATGCCGGCCGGGCGCTCGCCATCGCCGCCCTGCCCTGCATCGCCCAACTCTGGCTCTCGCCGCGCCTGCCGGCCTTGCAGCAGGAATTCCCGGAGCTGCAGATTTCGATCTCGGCGATGGAGACGCCGCCGAGCGGGCCGCGCGAGGCTTTCGACCTCGCTCTGTTCTATCTGGCTGAGCCACCGCCGGATGCCCTCGCCCTTGCCGAAGACAGCCTTACCCCGATCTGCTCGCCGCATCTGGCGCAGCAGCTGCGCACGCCCTCCGATCTCCTGGGCAGGACCCTGCTGCACGATGCGGTCTGGCGCAGCGACTGGGCCCGCTGGCTAAAGCATGCCGGCGTGACCGGCATCGATCCCGGCCGCGGCCCGTCCTACTCGCTCTATGCGCTGGCGCTCGATGCCGCGCTCGGCGGCTCCGGCATCCTGATCGGCCGCGCGAGCCTGGTCGCGCCGCTCCTGGCCCAGGGCCGGCTGGTCACGCCCTTCGACCAGGCGATGCCGAGCGGCGACCGGCTGACGATCCTGCCAGCGCCGGCCAGCAAGCCGCACCCACTGCGGGCACAGGTCATGGAATGGTTGGCGGACGGCCTCTAGCGGCGCGTCAAATCCCGCCGCCGCAATCGCTGGTCAGGATCTGGTCCATCGAGCGCGCGGGCTCGGCGCAGCCGGCCTCGCCGACGACCTTGGCCGGCACGCCGGCGACCGTGGTGTTGCGCGGCACCGCCGCCAGCACGACCGAGCCGGCCGCGACGCGGGCGCATTGTCCCACCTCGATATTCCCGAGGATCTTGGCGCCGGCGCCGATCAGCACGCCCTTGCGG
>JAEXUU010000402.1 GCA_023452965.1 Pseudomonadota bacterium
CCTCCCAATCCGAGAGTGGCGGCACGAAACGGAGAGCCCCGATGAGACCCAAACGCGTGCTTGTGAAGCTCTCGGGCGAAGCCCTGGCGGGAGCGAGCGGAAACGGCCTCGACGGCGCGACGCTGACGGCGCTCGCGGCGGATATCTCGGCTGCGGCGCGCGAGGGTGTCGAGATCGGCATCGTCGTCGGCGGCGGCAATTTCTTCCGTGGCGTCCAGGGGCTGAACAAGGGCCTCGACCGCACCAGCGCCGACTCGATCGGCATGCTCGGCACGGTGATGAACGCGCTCGCGCTCGAACATGCGATCGAGACGGCCGGCGCTCCGGCCCGCGCCATGTCGGCGGTGCCGATGCCCTCGCTGTGCGAGAGCTATGCCCGCAAGCGGGCGCTCGACCATCTCAGCAATGGCAAGGTGGTGATCCTCGGCGGCGGTACCGGCAATCCCTATTTCACCACCGACACCGGCGCCGCGCTCCGCGCCGCCGAGCTCGACTGCAGCCATCTGCTTAAGGCGACGCAGGTCGACGGCGTCTACACCGCCGATCCGAAGAAGGATCCGGATGCGGTGCGCTTCGATCGGCTGACCCATGTCGAGGCGATCACCCGCGACCTCAAGGTGATGGACACCGCGGCCTTCGCCCTGGCGCGCGATGCCGGCCTGACCATCGTCGTCTTCTCGATCGCCGAGCCCGGCATGCTCGCGGCCGTGCTGCGCGGCGAGGGCAGGGCGACCTACGTCACGCCCTGAGCGGCGCTCAGGGCCGAGTGCGCCGGCTCAGTAATTTGGCCACAGGCCAGGCGTCGCCAGTTCGAGCATGTGGCCGTCGGGATCGCGGAAGTAGAGGCTCCTGCCGCCGCGGTCCCAGCTCATCCGGCCCTCGATCGCAATCCCCTGCTGCTGCAGCCTCTCGTCCCAGAGGGCGAGTTCGTCGAGATCGACGGCAAAGCAGATGTGAAGCGGGCCGGAGCCGTCATGCGGCGGTATGCTGCCGCCGGCCGACATTTGCGTCCTGAGCGACTGGCCACGCAGGAACAGCAGCAGCACGCTGGCGCCGCCGACATCGTAGGCGAACAGCGTCCCGGTCTTGAGCATGGGGGGCAGGCCGAGCTTGACCTCGTAGAAGTCGCGGGCGCGCTCGAGGTCGTCGACATAGAGCGCGGTCTCGATGATGCGGTTGAGGCGGGGCACTGGCTTGCTCCTCGGTTGTTCAGAATGGAAGGCCGATGGGCTGGCGCTGCCTTCCAGATCGGCTATGAAGCAAAGGGCGGCATGGTCGCCGCCGCAAGGCTTTCCGGGCAGGTGCAGTACGCGCTACCGGGAAGCTGATATCCAGCTTGCTCCGGCAAAGTGCCACCGAGGCATGAAATCCTTGACCCTGCGCGAGCCGCTCGCCATGGTCGCGCGCATTTCCGGTTCGGTCCTCTGCCGGGTTTCGACAAGGTTTTGAAGACGATGGCCCAAACCACTTTCGATCTCGCCGACCTGAACCGCCGCATGGACGGCGCCGTGCAGTCGTTCAAGAGCGATCTCGCCTCGCTGCGCACCGGCCGCGCCTCGGCCAATGTGCTCGATCCGATCACGGTCGAGGCCTATGGCGCGCGCACGCCCCTGACCCAGCTTGCCACCGTCAGCGTCCCCGAGGCGCGCCTGCTTTCGGTCCAGGTCTGGGATCGCAGCATGGTCCAGGCGGTCGAGAAGGCGATCCGCGAATCCGATCTCGGCCTCAACCCGCAGACGGAAGGCCAGGTGCTGCGCATCCGCATCCCCGAGCTGAACGAGCAGCGCCGCAAGGAGATGGTCAAGGTCGCGCACAAATACGCCGAAGAGGCGAAGATCGCGGTCCGCCATGTCCGCCGCGACGGCATCGACCTGATCAAGAAGCTCGAGAAGGACGGTCACCTGCCCAAGGACGACGTCGCCAAGCAGTCGGACCAGGTCCAGAAGGCGACCGACAAGCACATCGGCGAGATCGATCAGGCGCTGGCGTCGAAGGAAAAGGAAATCCTGCACGTCTGAGCCGCGACACGGACCTGCAATCATCGACGGACGGGCTCGGCCCGAAGAGGCATAGGAATGTCAGACGGCCCGCGCCCGGTATCGCCCGGCATCCAATCGGCCCCGACCCATGTCGCGATCATCATGGACGGCAATGGTCGCTGGGCGCAGATGCGCGGCCTGCCGCGGCAGGAGGGCCATCGTCGCGGGCTCGAATCCCTGCGCCGCGCGGTCCGCAATGCCGGCGAGCTCGGCATCCGGGTCCTGACGCTCTATTCCTTCTCGACCGAGAACTGGCGCAGGCCGAAGGCTGAGGTTTCCTTCCTGCTCGGCCTGCTCCGCCGTTTCGTCGAGAACGACCTCGCCGAGTTGCATGAGGCTGGCGTCCGCGTCCGCATCATCGGCAGCCGGGATCTCGCGCCGGATCTGCGCCAGCTGATCGAGCGCGCCGAGAGCATGACCGCCGGCAATCGCGGCCTTACCCTGGTCGTGGCCTTCAATTACGGCTCCCGCGACGAGCTCGTGCGGGCCACCCGTGCGCTGGCTGCCGACGTTGCAGCCGGCCGGCTGAGCCCGGAGGCGATCGACGAGGACATGCTGACCTCCCGGCTCGACACCGGAGACCTGCCGGAGCCCGATCTGGTGATCCGGACCTCCGGCGAGACCCGCATCTCCAACTTCCTGCTCTGGCAGGCCGCCTACGCCGAATTCGTCTTCACGCCCGTGCTCTGGCCCGACTTCGACCGCAAGGCACTCGAGGATGCGGTGGCGGAGTTCCATCGCCGCGAGCGCCGCTTCGGCGGCGTCAACCAGCCGGCCGCCTGCAATGTGGGGGTCGCGTGAATGAGCCTTCCGGCGACGCTGTGAAGGCCGGTGCTTCCGAACTGCGTCTGCGTGTCCTGTCCGCGCTGGTGATGGCTGCCGTGATTCTGGCGGTTACGCTGCTCGGCGGTCCTGCATTCCGTTTTGTCTGGGTGCTGGTGGCTGGCCTTGTTGCCTATGAATGGCTCGCCATCATCAGTGCGCGCAACGCGATCGCTGGTGGGATCGGTGTCGCCCTCGCCGGATTCGCGCTGGGCTTTGCGCCGGTGAGCGATCCAGCGCTGGCAGGCTCCGCGGCGGTGCTGGCCCTGGCCGGCGCGGTCGTGACCACGCAGGTCGATGATCGCCGCATGCTGGAGGCCTGCGGCGTCGCCTATGCGCTCTGCTTTGCCCTGGTCACGCCGGCGTTGCGCCAGGTGCCGGAGATCGGGCTGTTCCTGATCGTCTGGACCTTCGCCGTGGTCTGGTTCACCGATATCGCCGCCTATTTCACTGGCCGTGCCCTGGGTGGCCCGAAGCTGATGCCGAGCGTCAGTCCAAAGAAGACCTGGTCGGGCGCCCTCGGCGGTGCTGCGGCCGGTACGGCAGGGGGGCTGGCGGTCTGGTATCTGTCGCCGGTGGCGACGGGGCTCGGCCTTGCTATGGTGTTCGCCATCTCGCTCGCGGCCTCGGTCTTCAGCCAGGCGGGGGACCTGTTTGAATCGGCCATCAAGCGCCGCTTCGGCACCAAGGATTCCAGCCGCCTGATCCCCGGCCATGGCGGTTTCCTCGACCGGCTCGACGGCTATTGGGCCGTGCTGGTCTTCGCGGGCATGCTGCTTTATCTCGCCCGCCTGGGGCACTGATCGTACCATGCGCCGTCTTGTCACCATCCTCGGAGCGACCGGCTCCGTCGGCCGTTCCGCCCGCGATGTAATCGCCGAGAATCCGGACCGCCTCGCGGTGGCCGCAGTCGTTGCCGGTCGCGACGTGTCGGGCGTTGCGCAGGTGGCGCGCGAAACCGGGGCGCGCTTTGCTGCGATCGCCGACGAGACGCTTGCCGGCGCGCTCCGCGAAGCGCTCGCCGGCAGCGGCATCGCGCACGGTGCCGGGCGCACCGCCGTGCTCGAGGCCGCAAGCCTGGATAGCGACATCGTCGTCAGCGCGATCTCCGGCGCCGCCGGCCTGGAGGCCACCTTCGCCTCGCTCCTGCCCGGGCGCGTCGTCGCGCTCGCCAACAAGGAGAGCCAGGTCTGCGCCGGCGAGGCCGTGATGGCCCAGGCGTCCCGGGTCGGGGCGCGCATCCTGCCGCTCGATTCCGAGCACAATGCCCTGTTCCAGGTGCTTGGCACCGAGCCGGTCTCGGCGATCCGCTCGATGACGCTGACCGCGGCGGGCGGCCCGTTCCGGACCTGGAGCGCCGAGCGGATCGCTGCGGCGACGCCGGAGCAGGCGCTCGCCCATCCGAACTATGCGATGGGCGCCAAGATCACGATCGATTCCGCCAGCATGATGAACAAGGGACTCGAACTGATCGAGGCCCGTTTCCTGTTCCAGCTTGGCGCCGATCAGATCGACGTGCTGGTCCACCCGCAGCAGATCGTGCATGGGCTGGTCAATTTCCGCGACGGCTCCGTGAGCGCCGGCATGGCCATCCCCGACATGCGCGTCGCCGCGGCGCATTGTCTCGGTGTCGATGGCAGGCTCGACGCGCCGCAGGACCGGTTCCTCGACCTCGCGAGCTGTGCGCCGCTCGTCTTCGAGCGCCCGGATCTTGCGCGCTTTCCGGCGCTCGGCCTGGCGATGGCGGCGCTCGCGGAGGGCGGGGCTGCCCCGGCAATCCTGAACGCCGCGAACGAGATCGCCGTGGCGGCTTTCCTCGCGCGTCAGATCCCGTTCTGGGCGATCCCGGCCCTGGTCGAAGCCGTCTGCGCGCAGCCGAGCGGGCAGGGGCGTGAGGCGCCGGCGAGCGTCGCTGCGGCGCTGGCGATTGACCAAGATGCGAGAAACCGCACCCGGCTCCTCTTGTCGGAAGGCCGCTTCGCTGTCACCTAGTGGCGGTAAGTCGGGAGAGTTTTATGGATATCCTGGGATCGGTCTGGCACGCGGGAAGCTTCCTGCTGGGCTACCTCGTGCCCTTCCTGTTCGTCCTGACCATCGTCGTGTTCGTTCATGAGCTCGGCCATTTCCTGGT
>JAEXUU010000429.1 GCA_023452965.1 Pseudomonadota bacterium
CGGGTTGATATTGCCGGAGGGCGCGATGCCGATCGTGCCGGTGCAGGCCGGGCCGAGGTCGGAAAGAATGTCACCGAAGAGATTGGAGGCGACGACGACGTCGAAGCGGTCCGGGTTCAGCACGAAATGCGCGGTCAGGATGTCGATATGATACTGGTCGACCGCAACGCCCGGATAGTTCTTCGCCATCTCCTTCACCCGCTCGTCCCAATACGGCATGGTGATCGAGATGCCGTTCGACTTGGTGGCCGAGGTCAGCTTCTTGCGCGGCCGGCGCTGGGCCAGCTCGAAGGCGTATTTCAGCACGCGGTCGACGCCGACACGGCTCATCACCGTCTCCTGCATGACGATCTCGCGCTCGGTGCCGGCGAACATGCGCCCGCCGACCGAGGAGTATTCGCCCTCGGTGTTCTCGCGGACGACGAAGAAGTCGATGTCGCCGGGCTTGCGATTGGCGAGCGGGCCGGGCACGCCCGGCATCAGGCGCACGGGGCGCAGATTGACGTACTGGTCGAACTCGCGGCGGAAGAGCAGCAGCGAGCCCCAGAGCGAGACATGGTCCGGCACCTGGGCGGGCATGCCGACGGCGCCGAAATAGATCGCGTCATGGCCGCCGATCTTTTCCTTCCAGTCGTCCGGCAGCATCTTGCCGTGCTTGGCGTAGTAGTCGCAGGAGGAGAAGTCGAACTCGTCGAGCCGCAGCTCGAAACCGTACTTCTTCGAGGCCGCTTCGAGCACGCGCAGCCCCTCGGGCATCACCTCCTTGCCGATGCCGTCACCGGCGATGACGGCGATGCGGTAGACGCGATTGGTCCGGCTCATGCGACTTCTCCAAAAAACGCGGCAAATTCTGCGGCGACGAGATCGGGAATCTCTTCGGCCAGATAGTGCCCGCCGGGCAATGCCTTCCCACGCACATCCACAGCCCGCTCACGCCAGAGCGCGAGCACGTCGAAGCACTTGCCGACGGCTCCGCGATCGCCCCAGAGCGCCAGCATGGGACAGTCGAGCTTCCTGCCGCCGTCGGCGTCGTCATGGGCGATATCGATCGTCGCCGCCGCGCGGTAATCCTCACAGCTGGCATGGATCATCGCGGGATCGGCAAAGCAGCGGAGATATTCGGCGAGCGCTGCGGGCTCGAACAGCCGCATGTCCGAGGCGCGGCGGCTCGTCCAGTAGAACTCGGGATCGGCGCCGATCATGCGCTCCGGCATCGGCGCCGGCTGGATCAGGAAGAACCAGTGCCAATAGGCACGGGCGAAAGCGTCGCTGGTGTCGCGATACATCTCCCGCGTCGGCGCGATGTCGAGGGTCGCGAGCTTCAGCACCCGCTCGGCATGGTCGAGCGCCAGCCGGTGCCCGACACGGGCGCCGCGATCATGCGAGCCGACGAAGAAGCGTTGATGCCCGAGCGCGCTCATGAGCTCGGCCATGTCCTGCGCCATGGTGCGCTTCGCATAGGGGGCGTGGTCAGCCGAGGTCGCCGGCTTCCCGGAATCGCCGTAGCCGCGCAGGTCCGGGCAAACGAGCGTGAAGCGCTGCGCCAGCGCCGGGGCGATACGCCGCCACATGATGTGCGTCTGCGGATAGCCATGGAGCAAAAGCAGGGGCGGCCCCTCCCCGCCCACACGCACGCGGATGCGCGCGCCGGAGGTCGCGACGTCGAGCAGCCGGAAACCGGGGAAGAGATTGTCTTCGACGGGGAGCTCGGTGACGGACATCCAGCCTCGCAGATTGCAACAATCTGAGCCGATAGCCGGATTTTCAAACGATTTCGTGCGCCGATTATTTCATAATTATGATCAATAACGGAGCCGGGGACACCGAAGGGCGGAACGACAGCGAATGACCACGTCACCCTCAGGGTCTAGCGCCTGCGACCCCGTCGACCGCCTCTTTGCGCCCGTCATCGGACTGCCGGCCTGGAATGCTAAGAAGGGGCACGGCTCCATGCTGACCTTTGAGTTCGGCAAGCCGTCGCTTGAGATCAGAGACCCAATCAAGGCGAGCACGGGCGCAAGTGCGGAGATCAAGGCGCGACTGGCTCGGCGAACGGTCACGCCGCGCGGCGAGTGGCATCTTTGGATTTATTGCTGCAACTGGCGCTGCATCGCGCAGGGCATAGAGATTGCTCGCTCCGACTCTGCCGACGCCGAGATCGCAGCCGCCGCGACCGAGCTGGACGGCCAGCGCCTTCTCGCGGTGAGCGTTGAGCCGCTTGAAGGTCGATCGACCTTCAAGTTCGATCTAGGTGGATTGCTGGAGACTTGGCCGGGTGACGACAGCGAGGACGAGCAATGGTTCGTCTATTGCGAATCCGGAGAGGTATTCGCCTACCGCGCCGATGGTCACTATCGTTGGGGACCATCGGATGAACGAGCCGGAAGCGAAATCTGGCTGCCGTTAGCGCCAGCCTTGGGCTGAGATGGCCGGGCAAAGCCCGGCCATGGAATTCTTCACCCGCGCAGCGCCGCCTTGTAGCGCTTGGCCATCTCGGCAACGATCTTGGCGGCCACCGCCTCGATCTCGGCCTCGGTCAGGGTCTTTTCGACCGGCTGCAGCGTCACCGCCAGCGCGACTGACTTCTTGCCGGGCTCGACGCCGGCGCCCTCATAGATGTCGAAGACGCTGGTCTCGGCGATCAGCGCCCGGTCGGCATTCTGGGCGGTCTTCGCCATGTCGCCGGCCGCTACCGTCTTGTCGACGATGAAGGCGAAATCGCGTGTCAGGGGCTGGAAGTCGGAGAGCGCCAGCTTCGGCTTGACCTTGGTCGGCTTGAATTTCGGCAGCGGCAGCGCGTCGAGATGGATCTCGAAAGCGACCAGCGGGCCCTTGACGTCGAGCGCCTTGAGCACGCGCGGATGCAGCTCGCCGAAGGCGCCGATCACGCCCTTGGGGCCGAACTGCAGCGTGCCGGACCGCCCGGGATGTGCCCAGGACGGGCCGCCCGCGACGATCTGCAGGCCGCCGACGGGCACGCCGAGCCCGGCGAGCAGCGCCATGACGTCGGCCTTGGCATCGAAGGCATCGACCGGCTTCGCCGCGCCGTCCCAGTGACGGCCGGCTCCTTCCAGCCGTGCCGTGCCGCGGCGCAGACCGGCCGCGGCGATCAGCTGGCCTTCAGGCTCATCGCTCTGGAAGACCTGGCCGACCTCGAACAGCGCGACATCGCCGAAGCCGCGATCGGCATTGGCCTGGCCTGCGCGGATCAGCCCCGGCAGCAGCGAAGGCCGCATATCGGAAAGATCGGCGGCGATCGGATTGGCGAGGACGAGTTTGCGCGAGCCGCCGCCGAAGAGCTTGGCCGCCTCATGCGAGATGAAGGACCAGGTCACGGCCTCGACCAGCCCGCGGCTGGCGAGCAGGCGCTTGGACTGGCGCGTGCGCTTCTGCAGCACGGGCAGCACCGGCTTGACGACCTCGCCCTTGATCCGCGGCAGCGGAGCCGGCTCGACCCGGTCGAGCCCGGCGATGCGCAGGATCTCCTCGACGAGATCGGCCTTGCCCTCGACATCGGCGCGCCAGGAGGGCGCCGCGACCTTGACCCGTTCGCCGGTGCCCGAAACATGGAAGCCGAGCGAGGTCAGAGCGAGCTTCATCTCGACCTGCGGCAGGTCGAGACCGGTCAGGCGCTTGACCTCCGACCAGGGGAAGTCGATGGCGCCAGCGCTCTCGGGCAGCTCGCCGGCGAAGACCATCTCGGAGGCTTCGCCGCCGCAGAGCTCGATGATCATCTGCGTCGCGAGATCGAGGCCGGGCCGGGTGAAATCGGGGTCGACGCCGCGCTCGAAGCGGTAGCGCGCATCGGAGGTGATGCCCAGCGCACGGCCCGAGCGGGCGATGTTGAGCGGGTCCCAGAGCGCGCTCTCGACCAGAACGTCGACAGTGTTCTCGTCGCAGCCGGAAGCCTCACCGCCCATGATGCCGGCGAGCGACTCGACGCCCTCCGCATCGGCGATCACGACCTGCTCGTCGGTCAGCGTGTAGGTCTTGCCGTCGAGGGCCAGGATCTGCTCGCCGGCCCTGGCGCGGCGCACCGTCAGGTCGCCATGGACCTTGGCGGCGTCGAAGACGTGCAGCGGCCGGCTGCGGTCATAGGTCATGAAATTGGTGATATCGACCAGCGCGTTGATCGGCCGAAGGCCGATGGCGCGCAGGCGCGCCTGCAGCCATTCCGGCGACGGGCCGTTCTTGACGCCGCGGACGAGGCGCAGGGCGAAGGCCGGGCAGAGCTTCTTGTCTTCCGGGGCGAAGTCGAGCTTGACGTCGACAGGGCACGGGAAGCTGCCGCGCACGGGCGCGACCGAAGGCGTCTTCAGCGTGCCGAGACCCGCGGCGGCAAGGTCGCGGGCGACGCCGGACACACCGAGCGCATCGGCCCGGTTCGGTGTCACGGCAATCTCGATCATCGCATCGTCGAAGCCGGCATAGGCGGCGTAGGGCTGGCCGACCGGCGCATCCTGCGGCAGGTCGATGATGCCGTCATGATCCTCGGAGAGTTGCAGCTCGGCGGCCGAGCAGAGCATGCCGTTCGACTCGACGCCACGGATGACGCCCTTGCCGAGGGTGATGTCCTTGCCGGGAATATAGGTGCCGGGCGGCGAGAACACGCTCTTCATGCCGGTGCGGGCGTTGGGCGCGCCGCAGACGACCTGCACCGGCTCGCCCGAGCCGGTGTCGACCATGCAGACGCGCAGGCGGTCGGCGTTCGGATGCTGTTTGGCCTCGATGACATAGGCGATGGTGAAGGCGGAGAGCGCCTTGGCCTTGTCCTCGACCGCCTCGACCTCGAGCCCGACGCGGGTCAGCGTCTCGGAGATGGTGTCGAGGGTTTCCGAGGTCTCGAGATGGTCTTTGAGCCAGGAGAGCGTGAATTTCATGTGGTTACGTCCATCGGAGCGAAGGCTTCCACCAGGCGGATGCGCTCGCAAAGCAGGGGCATGTCGGGGCTGAAGACGCCGAGGCGCCGGAAATAAGCTTCATGAGCCTCGCGCCAGAAGGAGAGGCTGCGGTCGCCCTCGCCCTCCTCGAAGGCGAATTGCGCATCGACCTCGTCGAAGCGCCGGGGCGTGAGTTCGAGCGTCTCGATCACGCAGACGGGACGCTTCTCGCCGTCGAGCACGATCCAGAGCTCGCCAAGCTTCGGGCAGTCGGGTGCGTCCAGCGTGTTCACCGTCGCGGTCTTGCGGCCGCTGACGACCAGTGCCGCCAGCTCCGTCGCGAGCTCGGGACTATCGCCGAAGGAGAAGCTCGGGCAGTCGCGATAGCGTTCGGGGATGGTTTGCATGTCCAAGGTCACGCCGCCCCGTCCCGCCGTGCGGCCACGGACGACAGTTCTGGCGCATTGTCGTTCAGCCGATCGTCGCCATCCGTCCTGATCTTCATGGCGTTGCCGCGCCAGCTGACCTCGCCGGCAAGGAAGGCATAGGCCCAGATGCCGGGGAAGACGAGATCGCGGGTGAGATAGGCCAAAGGCGTGCGCCAGTTGACGAACCAGCCGACGCCCTTCGCCAGCGCCATCTCGGCGCCATACCAGATCGCCAGCACCAGCAGCGGAGCCTGCCAGCTCGCAAGGCCATAGGCCGGGGCGGCGAAAGCGGCGAGCACCGCCGGCACCAGCGGGCCGACCAGGATCTCCGGCGCGAAGAAGGGCAGGAAGGTGACGCGGCGCAGCCGTGCCCAGCGGAACTGGCGCTGCACGACATGGCGCAGATGCCGGCGGCCGAGCGGCTGCTCGAAGGGCTGATCGACGAGGTGCACATGCTTGCCGGCGGCGCGCACCAGCTTGGTCGCCGCCGCATCCTCGGCGATCGCGGCGGCGAGCGCCGCGATGCCGCCGCGGGCATCGAGGAAGGGCTTGTTCCAGAGCATCGACTTGCCCTGGGCAAAGCCGAAGCCGAGCGCCTCGCCGGCATATTGCCAGCGCGCCTGGAAGGTATTGAGGAAGGCGCACTCCACCTCGGCGCCGAAGCAGAGCGGACGCGAGCCGGCCGGCGTCGAGCAGACGAGCCCGCTATCGTCGCGCCAGGCCGCCATCATCCGCTGGATGTAGTCCTTCGGCATCAGCACGTTGGAATCGGCGAGGACGACCCAGTCGTGCCGCGCCGCTTCCCAGCCCTTGACGCAGTTGTTGAGCTTGGGGTTGGCGCTGACCGCGACATCGCCGACGATCAGGCGCACGCGCTCCGGCCCATGGCTGGCGATCAGCTCCTCGACCAGCGAGACGATCGGGTCCTGCCCGTCGGCGACGCAGAAGATCGTCTCATAGTCTGGATAGTCGAGGACGAGACCGGAGGTCAGGGTCTCCCGGCTGAAGCTCTCCAGGCCGCAGACCGGCCGCACGATCGTCACCGGCGGGCGCTGGCGCAGCAGGCTGGATTCGACCGGCTTGCGACGCAGGCGCACGAAGGCGATGGCCAGGCACAGGAGATTGGCCGCCACCAGCAATGCCGCGATCAGGCCGGCCCAATGCGCCGCGCTCATCCGCCCTTTCCTCTCCTAGCCCGCCCTGGTCACGACGACAGGCCGCCGGTCAGGGTCGGCAGGTCGAGCGGGCGGAAGCCGTAATGCGAGAGCCAGCGGACATCGGCCTCGAAGAAGGGCCGCAGATCCGTCATGCCGTATTTCAGCATGGCGATGCGGTCGATGCCCATGCCCCAGGCGAAGCCCTGATAGACGTCCGGATCGAGCCCGCAATTCCTGAGCACGTTCGGGTGGACCATGCCGCAGCCGAGAATCTCGAGCCAGTCGTCGCCCTCGCCGAAGCGGATCTCGCCGCCCTTGCGCGAGCACTGGATGTCGACCTCGGCGGACGGCTCGGTGAACGGAAAGAAGGAGGGGCGGAAGCGCATCTTGACGCTCTCGACCTCGAAGAACGACTTGCAGAACTCCTCCAGCACCCATTTCATGTGGCCGAAATGGGTCTTCTTGTCGATGACGAGCCCCTCGACCTGATGGAACATCGGCGTATGGGTCTGGTCGGAATCCATGCGGTAGGTCCGGCCCGGGCAGATCACGCGGATCGGCGGCTCCTGGGCCAGCATGGTGCGGACCTGGACCGGCGAGGTATGGGTACGCAGCAGCTTGCGCTCGCCATTGGCGTCGGGCGCGAAGAAGAAGGTGTCGTGCATCTCGCGGGCGGGATGGCCGACCGGGAAATTCAGCTTGGTGAAGTTCAGATCGTCGGTCTCGACATCCGGCCCCTCGGCGACGGCAAAGCCCATATCGCCGAAGATCGCGGTGATCTCGTCGATGACCTGGCTGATCGGGTGGATGCGCCCGCGCGCTTCCGGCCCCTCGCGAACCGGCAGCGAGATGTCGAGCCGCTCGGCGGCCAGCCGCGCTTCCAGCGCCGCCTCGCCCAGCGCCTCCTTGCGGGCGGCGAGCGCCTGCTGGACGCCATCGCGCAGGCCGTTGATCAGCGGGCCCTTCTCCTTGCGCTCGTCCGGCGTCATCGCGCCGAGCGTCTTCAGCAGGGCGGAAACCGAGCCGGACTTGCCGAGCGCAGCGATGCGCAACTGCTCGAGCGTCGCCTCGTCCTGCGCCGCGGCGATCTCACCAACAAGGGAATCGCGAAGGGTATCGATCTCGTTCATGCCTGATCTGGTCCGTTAGCGCGTCCTCCGCCGGGCCGGAACCGACCGGCCGCCGGGAATTCGCACCACTTCAAAAAGCCGGAGCGCGTCCCGGCGAGGCATCTTCTATGGCTTCGGCCATGCGGATGCCAGCCCGAATTGCGCTGGCAAAGCGTGCCGATCGCGGCGTTTTCACACATTCGGCCTCGCCTGCCGATCGTTCATGACAAGACCGTAGCACTCGCCCCCCGCATGCGGGCGGTAGGGGCGACAGTCGCTCCCCTGCCCGGCTATGCAGGGAGCAAGCACGGAGATGCCGACATGACCGAGAACCACGCCCAGAAGAACTCGCCTTCCTACCGCCTCGCCGCGCTCGACCAGGACTTCATCCTGGGCGACTCCACCCGCGGCGCGCGCTTCATGCTCGAATACCAGAAGGCCGAGGACAATCTCAGGGCACGCGGCATCGTCTCGACCATCGTGGTCTTCGGCTCGGCCCGGGTGCGCGAGGGCGAGCCCTGGTACGAAGCCGCGCGGGCCTTCGCACGGCTCGCCTCCGAGCGCGGCGGCGCGCTCGATGCCAAGGGAAGCGGCCGGCACCACGTCATCGCCACGGGCGGCGGCCCCGGCATCATGGAGGCGGCGAATCGCGGCGCCGGCGAGGCCGGAGCGGTCTCGATCGGCTTCAACATCACCTTGCCGCACGAGCAGGAGCCTAACGCCTTCTCGACGCCCGACCTGACCTTCCGCTTCCACTATTTCGCGATGCGCAAGATGCACCTCGCCATGCGGGCCTCGGCGCTGGTCGCCTTCCCCGGCGGCTTCGGCACGCTCGACGAGCTGTTCGAGATCCTGACGCTGACCCAGACCGGCAAGATGTCGCCCGTCCCGGTCATCCTCTACGACAGCAGCTTCTGGAAGGGCCTGCTCAACCTCGAGCGGCTGGCAGAGGCCGGGCTGATCCGCAAGGAGGACCTCGAACTGTTCTGCTACGCCGACTCGCCGGAGGAGGCCTATGCAAGGATCGTCGAAGGCGCCGGCGACGACTGGATTCCGGCAGCAGCCGACAGCGTGCAGACGTAAGGCGACGTTCGACCGCCGGCGTCATCCCGGGCGACCGCAGGGAGACCCGGGATCCTTGCCTGAGCTTTTCCGAATTGTGCTCCGGCACGGGTCCCGGATCGGCGCCGCTGCGCGGCTTGTCCGGGACGACCCGCTTTTCCCTGTCAGCAAAAACGAAAAAGGCCGGCGTTTCCGCCGGCCTTTCGCAATTCGTCAGGTCAGACCGCTCAGGCGGCCTTGGCCTCGGCGCCGAGCGCGCCCTTAACCGTCTCGACCACCGCAGCGAAGGCAGCAGCATCGTCGATCGCGAGGGCCGACAGGGTCTTGCGGTCGAGCTCGAGGCCCGACTTGGTGAGACCGTTGATGAAGGCCGAATAGGTCAGGCCGTGCTCGCGCACCGCAGCGTTCAGGCGCTGGATCCAGAGCGCGCGGAACGAGCGCTTCCGGTTCTTGCGGTCACGATAGGCATACTGCATCGACCGATCGACGGCCGCCTTGGCGGCGCGGATCGTATTCTTGCGGCGGCCATAGAAGCCCTTGGCGGCCTTCAGTGTCTTCTTGTGCTTGGCGTGGGACGTAACGCCCCGTTTCACGCGAGCCATGTTTGATCTCCGGAAAGGTTGTCAGGCGTCAGCCGTTGGGGAGGAAGAACTTCTTCACGTTGGCAGCGTCGCCCTCGAACAGGGTCGTCGTGCCACGCTGGTTGCGGATCTGCTTGTTGGTCCGCTTGATCATCCCGTGACGCTTGCCGGCCTGGGCTGCGAGCACCTTGCCGGTTCCGGTGATCTTGAACCGCTTTTTAGCGGCCGCTTTGGTCTTCATCTTGGGCATTTCAGCTCCTAATAGGTCGCGAGCGCGCGAATTGCGCCGCTTGAATTTTGGTTCGGGAAGCAAATAACGATCGCCACGGCAGCCCTTATCAGCCGGGCGATCGAAGGCTGGGCATATGACAGAAAGGCCGCCTTGTTGCAAGCGCGGCCGTTCCGCCCGCTCAGACCAGCGCCGGACGCGCCCTGTCCGAGGC
>JAEXUU010000657.1 GCA_023452965.1 Pseudomonadota bacterium
CCGCAAGCTCTCGCACGAGGTGCTCGACCGTTTGCTGGCGCGCATCAACGCCGGCGAATTTGCGCCCGGCACGCAGCTCCCTTCCGAACGCGAGCTGATGGACAACTACCGCGTCGGCCGGCCGGCCATCCGCGAGGCGCTGCAGCAGCTCGAGCGCTCCGGCATCGTCGAGATCAGCCATGGCGAGCGCGCCCGCGTGGTGCTGCCCACGGCAGAAGCCATCGTCAGCCAGATGAGCAATGCGGCCCGCTATCTGCTCAGCGTCGAGCCGGGCACGCTCAGCCATCTCAAGGAAGTCCGGCTTTTCCTGGAGGCGGGTCTCGCGCGGATGGCGGCCGAGCGCGCCGACGCCGCCGGGATCGCGCTGCTGGCGCAGCGTCTCGAAGAGCACCGGCAGGCCGATCTCGACGATTTCCTGGCGCGGGACGTCGCCTTCCACCGCCAGATCGCGGCGATGAGCGGCAACCCGATTTTCAGTGCCGCGCTGGACGGCATGCTGAACTGGCTCAGCGCCTATTATCATACGCTGCTGCGCGCTGTCGGTCGCGAGAATACGACCCTTCAGGAGCACCAGCGCATCCTCGATGCCATCGCCGCCGGCGATGGCGATGCAGCCGCCCAGGCGATGGCCGACCATCTGAACCGCGCCAACGACCTCTACCGCAGCGGCGGAGGCGCGGGGGATCCAGACTGAGGTCGTCGCCCGGAGAGTTTCGGGCTCGGCCCTCTTCGCGATCATCGATCGGGCCGACGGCCGGCCACCCTTTCGGGTGATGACGTTGAAGTTCGGCAGTACGTCGGTCGCGCCGGACGAGAGCCACCACATTGGTCAACGCTGGGGTGCTATCGCCGTCTGCCGGAGGCGGACGAAAGTCAGCCCTTTCCGCGGCGGCTTGCTGTCGCGAGCCTGGCAATCATCCAGGCGGCGAGCCGTGGCCGAGGCGGCTCGGTCTCGTCGGCGCGAAACGGGCCATGCACCTCGTAGACGTATTCCTCCCGCAAGATCTGCCCGATCGCCAGGCAGCCCAGGATGGATTTCAACGAGCGTTTGCGGGAGGAGGAGTCTGCATTGCTCAAGCCTTCGACGTTTTGAAGGTAGGCGCGCGTCAGGGTTGCCATTCTGCTCTCCTCGCTCGTTCCATGGCGCTGCTCGGCCGATGGACGCCGCATTCGGAGAGATTGCAGGTGCCGCGTCTGTGACGCAGGTCACGCAGGGCCGGTCGTAAGGCACTTTCGGGCGAAATGGGCGCCGGCTCGCGCGAGGAAGCTTTCGAGCGCTGGGATGCAGCCGCGATGAGGCGGCGCGGCGCCGTGTGCCGGCGCGCCGTGCTCGGGCGGTCGGGAGGTCGTCCTAGCGCAGCCGCTTCACCTCGTCCGCGGTCACGGTCGGCTGCTGGCCGCCCCAGTTCGCCCGCAGCCAGTTGGAGAGGTCGGCGACCTCTCGGTCGGAGAGTTGCCCGGCGAAGCCCGGCATGGGCTGCATGCGCTCCAGCCCGGGAAAGCGCTGAGCTGGGATGCCGGTCAGGATGACCTTGTTCAGGTTGCGCGCATCGGCCAGCCGCAGCGAGGCATTGGTCGCGAGCGGCACCACGACATGCGGGATGCCCTGGCCATCGATGCCGTGGCAGCTGGCGCAGACGGCGATGTAGCTGGCACGGGCCGAGGCCGCGACCTCGGCGGAGACGGGGACCGGCTTCGGCGGAGGCGGCGGCGTCGCATGCTCCGGCAGCTTGTCGAGGTCGAAGAGATAAGCCGACATCGCGGCGAGGTCCTCGGCCGTGAAGTACTGGGTCGAGAAATGGACGACCTCGAACATCTGGTTGGTCATCGCGCCCTGCGCCGAGATGCCCGACTTCATGAAGCTCGCGAAGACCAGCGGGTCGAAACCCATCCGGGTCAGCCCGGCCTTGGTGATGTCGGGCGCGATCACGCCTTCGAGCTCGGCGCCCTCCAGATAGGCGCTCTCCTTCATGCCCATGGCGAGGTTGCGCGGCGTATGGCATTCGCCGCAATGGGCGAGGGCATCGGTGAGATAGCGGCCACGGTTCCACAGCGGCGAGCGCCCGGCGACCTCGGTCTTCGTATCGGAGGACAGATTGACCAGGTTCCAGAAGGTCAGGCCCTGCCGGATGTTGAACGGAAATGGCAGGTGGTTGGCCTTGTTCGCCACCTTCATCGGCTCGCGACTCATCAGGAAGGCATAGACCGCGTCGACATCGTCGGCGGTCAGCTTGCGATAGGAGGCATAGGGCATCGCCGGATAGAGGTGGCCATGCTTGCCGACCCCGTCGCGGACGGCGCGGTGGAATTCGGCACGCGTCCAGGAGCCGATGCCATGCTCCTTGTCGGGCGAGATATTGGTCGAGAAGATCGTCCCGAACGGCGTCTCGAAAGGCAGGCCGCCGGCCCAGGGCGCACCGCCCTTGACGACATGGCAGGCATAGCAATCGGCGGCGACGGCGACATAGGCGCCGCGCTTGGCGAGCCCCTTCATCTGCTCGGCCGATAACGGCTGCTCGATCTCCTTGGCGACCACGCTGCGCTCGAACAGGCCGAGGAAGACGGCCCCAGCCCCCAGCGCACCGACGACAGCGGCCGCCAGAGCGGCCAGAAGCAGCTTCCTCGCCATCAGCCTTACGCCTTCACCAAGCCGGGTGTCCTGAGGACGAGATCGCGCACCGCCTCGAAATAGCGGACATAGCCGGTGCAGCGGCAGATATGGCGGTCGAGCGCCTCGCTGATCACCTCTTCCAGCGCCTCGCGCTTGACCGGGTTGCGCCTGAGCTGGTCGAGCAACACGGTCGCGCCGGTGACGAAGCCGGGCGTGCAATAGCCGCACTGGAAGGAGAAGTGCTCGATGAAGGCCTGCTGGACTGGCGAGAGCTCGGTGATCGCGCCATTGGCGTCGCGCTTGGCCTGCCCCTCCACCGTCCTGATCTTGCGCCCGGCGAACCAGTGCGCGCCGGTGATGCAGGTGCGCATCTCCTCGAGCGAGCCGTCCGCTTTCTCCAGTACCACCGTACAGGCATGGCAGATGCCCTGGCCGCAGCCCATGCGCGAGCCGGTCAGGTTCAGGTACTCGTAGAGGAAATCCTGCATCATCATCGTCTCGGGCACGTCGGTCGGACCGACGGCCTTGTCGTTGATGGTCAGGGAGAGCTGCTTGGTCGGGATCGTCATGCCAGCGCCTCTTTGATCCTCTCCGGCGTGAGCGGCAGGGTGTAGAAGCGCTTGCCGATGGCGTGGGCGACGCCGTTTACGATCGCCGGCACGACCGCGATCATCACCACTTCGGCCATGCCCTTGGGCGGATCGGTCTCAGAGAGCGGCGGCAGCACCTCCGCCGTCTGCTTCCAGACCGCGACGTCGTTCGAGGTCGGCAACTCGTAACGGTTCCAGTTCCAGGTGCCGTCGCCCGGCCCGTCCTCATAGAGCGGTAGATACTCCTTCAGGGCGTGGCCGATGCCCATGGCGAGCCCGCCCTGGATCTGGCCAGAGACCAGCTCCGGCACGATCTGGTTGCCGCATTCGAGGATGGAGTGGTGCGAGAGCAGGCTGACCTCGCCGCTGCCGGTGTCGACGACGATCTCGGCCAGCGTCGCCATCGGCGCGTAATAGGTGACGCCGGCGTTGTTGCGCTGCGCCGGCGGGTAGGAGACGGAAGTCCGCTCGACGAAATGCCAGCCTCCTTCAGTCATCAGCGCCTTGCGCTCGGCTGGAGCCCCGTCGCCATACTTCAGCGCCAGCGCGTCGATCGCGAAGCGGCGACGCCCGGTCCCCGGCACTTCGAATTCCGCTTCGGCCCATTGCCAGCGATTGAAACTGTGCACGGTGATGCCGGTGACGAGGCCGAGCCGGTGCGCCTCGGCCGCGACCGCAGCGAAGGACAGCGGCTGCATCGCCGCGGCCGTGATCCCGCCATTGGTGACGCGCAGATCCTCGCGGCGCACCGCCTCGGGTGCCATCTGGCCGCCGCCGATGCCGCGCGACCAGAGCGAACGCGCCGCCGGCCAGACCGTGAGCTCGACCATAATACGCGCCGCCTCGCGCGTCGCGTGGCCGAGATAATAGACGCTGTTGGAGGCGCTCATCGGCGAGGTGAAGCTCGGCGTCCAACGCGGATTGGCCATCCGCTTGTCCTCTTCCTCCTGCGAGAGCGTATAGGGCTCGTCGGTGGTCTCCAGCGGCATTTGCGGCCAGCGCACCTTGCCGAACACGGTCTCGTCCGGCTGCTTGCCGAGGATGGCGGCGGCCATCACCGCCTGCGAGGTCGTCGCGCCCGTGCCGATCTCATGCGCGACATGCGACAGCTTGAGGCGCCCGCTCGCATCGAATTCGAGCGCGCAGAGCGCAGCCTCGGCGCCGGTGCCGTAATCCTTGTGCACATGGCCGTAGCCGACGCCGTATTTCTTGCCGGGGTTCTTGGCTTCGAATTCGGTCTTGCGCTTCTGCCTGTTCACCCAGAGCGGATGCTTTTCCGCCTTGGCCAGGATCTCGTCATGGCGCAGCGCCCCGGAGGGGATCGCGCCCTGCGAGTTCTTCATGCCCGACTTCAGCGCATTGCGCCGGCGGAACTCCATCGGGTCGAGACCGAGGGCC
>JAEXUU010000370.1 GCA_023452965.1 Pseudomonadota bacterium
ATGACGAAGAGCCAGGCCAGGGGCAACCGGAGCCCCGGCACACCCATCATCAGGATCACTTCGAGATCCGAGTTGTGCGCGTGGGCCGCCGCCACGGCCCAGGTCTCGACCGAGCCGCCGCCGTTCACGAGCTGCGAGGTCTGCCAGAAGCCCTTGATGCCGTAACCGGTCAGCGGCTGCTCGGCGATCGCGGTGAAGGCCAGGCGCCAGACATCGGCCCGGTTGGTGAAGGTCGCGTCGATGCCGAGCTCGGTGACGAAATCGCCCAGCGGCCGGATCACGGCCGAGCCTATGGCGAAGAGATTGAACAGCGCGACGCCGCCGATGACGATGGGCAGGCGCAGGATGCGCACCTTCTCGAAAATCCAGGCGACGACCAGCACGGCCGGCAGCATCGCGGTCGAGGTCTTCCCGCCCGTGTTGACCAGAAAGACGAAGGCCAGGCAGACGATGACGATGCCGAGCAGGCGCGACCAGACGTTCATGACGAACAGGCCGAAGAGCGCCATGACCACCATGGCGACGGCAGCGTCGTTCTTGTGCCGGAAATGGCCGCGCCACAGGCCGGCATTGGTCTGCTCCAGCGCCTCGGAAGCCTGATGGATCGACAGTGCCGGCTTGAACAGGATGCCATAATACGAGACCGACAGGACGATCAGGCAGCCGATCCCGAGCAGCTTCGCAAAATGCCGCTCGGAGCGCGGCAGCAACAGGAAGATGCTGGCGTTCACCACCGCGATGACGGCCAGGACCATCCCCTTGATGCCCTGGAACGGATAGGCGGAGACGATGATCGAAACGAAGCCCAGCCAGGCAAAGATCAGCGACAGCAAGACGCGCGGCTGAAGGATGATGCGGCGCATCGGGTGAAGCAGGCCGTAGCCGAGCATGCAGGCGAAGAGCGCGAGCGAGACGAGCTGGTTCAACGCGCTCGAGGCGCGCGCCGACTGGTCGAGAACCACGGCGCCGGAGAGATCGACGAAGGGGTTGAGGGTTATCCAGGAGAAGAGGAAGACCGACAGGAAGAGGAAGGTGCCGACGCGCGCCCTGAACCCGTCCGCCCCGCCCTCCTCATTGTCGATTGCGTCGCGCATCCCGGCGACGCCCTCAGGCGGTCGCGAGCCGCGGATCGCGCAGATAGCGCCACGCGCCGCGCCCCAGGGCGATCGAGACGCCGAGGAGAAGACCGAGGAAGACCGCCGCACCGAGCAGGATCAGCGTCCGCGGCGGCCAGCTACGCGCCTTCGGCGGGACTGGCCGCGAGATGACGCGGACATTGCTGGTGTCGATCTGCTGGCGTTCGCTGATTTGCTGCGTCCGTGCGAGATGGGTTTCGTAGAGCGCGGCCTTGGCCCGGGCGTCGCGCTGCAGGTCGCGCAGCTGGACCTGCTCCTCATTGTCGCTGAAGACGTTCGACTTTTCGTCACTCGCCTTGCTGCGCAACGTCGCAAGGTTCGAGCGCTCCCGCTCGAACTCCGCCCTCGCCCCGTCGAGAATGCGACGTGCCTCGCGCACCAGCGCGGCCTCAATCGCCTGCTGCTCGGAGAGCGCCGTGACCATCTGGGGGTGCCGCGTGCCGAAGGTCGCCCTGATCGATCCGATCTGCTGCTGGAGCTGGTTGAGCTGCGCCCGCAGGCTGACCATGGTCGCGGAGTCGAAGATCGCCGCGCTGGTGGTCCGCCGTTCGGCGATCGCCGCGCTCATCTGCCGGTAGCGCGTCTCCGCCTGGATGAAGCGCTGCTGGGCATCGAGCACCTGGGTGTTGAGCTCGCTCGAAAGCCGGGCACTGACCGGCTCGCCATTGTTCAGCTGCAGCCCTTTCGAGCGGCGGAAATCCTCCACCCGCTGCTCCGCCTCGGTGACGTTGCGGCGCAGCTCGTCGAGGCGGTTGTTGAGGTTCTTCACCACCCGGCCGGCGCTTTCGGCGGAGGACTGGAAAAGTTCCGCCTCGAAGGCGTCGACGATGGCGTTCGAGATCACCACGGCCTTTTCGGGATCCTCGGCCCAGAAGCGCATCACGACGACGAAGGAGCGCTCCTCGCGGCGCGCGTCGACCCTCTCCGACAGGGCGCGCATCACGGTCAGCCGGTTGTCGCGGGCGACCTCTCGCGGCGAGATCAGGTTCCAGAGAGGCGTCAGCAGGCCCGGTTTGACGAACTCCGGATCATTGGTCAGGTCGAGCTTGTCGATCACCCGCGAGAGGACATTGCGCGAGGTCAGGATCCGAAGCTTGCTCTCGACCTCCAGAAGCTGGGCATCGCGCTGCGGATTGGAGGTGAAGACGTCGTCCCGCACGACATTGAGGTTGGACGGGTCGATCAGGATGTCGGTGAAGACGGTGTAGCGCGGCGGCGTCGTGGCGGCATAGAGGAGCGCGCCGACGAGGCAGACGACGATGGCTCCGATGATCCAGCCGAGACCGTCGCGAAGCCAGGCGAGGACGTCATCGACCCCGATACGCGCGAGCTGGCCAATGCGCGCGAGCGGGCTTCTGCTCGCAACCGCCGCTGTGCCATCGGAACCGACCACGAAATCGGCGGCCGTTCTGGCGCCGCGGCTCTGGCCGACGGGTCGAGGCGTCTGACGCTGCTCCGACTCCTTCGGCCCGTACATTACGCTTCGCCCTCGGTACGCAACTCAAGACGGAAGAGACGCACCTGCCTCCCGCAACTCTGCCCCAGAGCTAGGCATACCCCCCTGAACATTGCGTTAATCCAGAAGGAGACACGGCGAGGACAGCATCGGCGCCCGGGCGGTATCACCGGGTTCTCGAATGGTATCGGCCGGCTCCGGAATGCGGGTTTCCGAATTGTCAGACGCGTCTGTTGCAGCCTTCCCTTGCGCTTTCCGGCCTTCCAAAATTTACCATCCGCGTGAATATCCGGCGACGTTAACGCCTGCCCCCGTTCGGCTGGCTATAATTCCAAGAAGAGTTCGCCGGACTTTCGGAAACATCTCGGTATGTGTGGTTTCGTTGGCTATTTCGGCCCCGGCCGGGATGGAAGAGATCTTCTTGGGAGAATGATGGCCGCGATCGCCCATCGCGGCCCCGACGCGCAGGGCTTCTTTGCGGCTGATGATGCCGGCCTCGGCCACGCCCGGCTTTCCATCGTCGGCCTCGGCGACGGCCAGCAGCCGATGTCGGATGCATCAGGCGAACTGACGATCGCCTTCAATGGCGAGATCTTCAACTATGTCGAGCTGCGCGAAGAGCTGCAGGCCAAAGGCCGCCGCTTCCGGACGACTAGCGACACCGAAGTGATCCTGCATCTCTATGACGAGATGGGTGAGGACTGCCTCTCGCTCCTCAACGGCGATTTCGCGTTCGCGATCTGGGATGCCCGCCGGCGGCGCATGTTCCTCGCCCGCGACCGCATGGGCGTCAGGCCGTTGTTCTACACGCGCCAGGGCGAGCGCTTCTACTTCGCCTCCGAGGTCAAGGCGCTCCTTGAGGTGCCCGGGGTGAGCGCGGAGATCGACCCTGTCGCCCTCGACCAGATCTTCACGCTTTGGGCGCCGATCGCGCCGCGCACGGCCTTCCGCGACATCGGCGAGCTCGAGCCGGCACACCTAATGATCGTGCAGGATGGCCGCGTCTCGACCCGGCCCTATTGGAGCCTGGACTATCCCGACGGCGACGCCCCCTCCCGACACAAGGACGAGCGCAAAGCCGCCGAGGAGCTGCGCGCCCTGCTGACCGAGGCGACACGCATCCGCATGCGGGCCGACGTCCCGGTCGGTTCCTATCTTTCGGGCGGACTCGATTCCTCGATCACCTCGGCGCTGGCCGCCGGCATGGCTCCGGGCGGGCTACGGACCTTCTCCGTGACTTTCGACAGCGCCGAGCATGACGAGAGCGAATTCCAGCTGGAGATGGCGCGCGCGCTCGGCACGCAGCACAGCGCCGTCGCCTGCCGCGAGGGCGATATCGCCGCGGTCTTCCCCGATGTCATCCGCTTCACCGAGCGACCGATCATCCGGACGGCCCCAGCCCCGCTGTTCAAGCTCTCCGGGCTGGTGCGTGAGGCCGGGCTGAAAGTCGTG
>JAEXUU010000023.1 GCA_023452965.1 Pseudomonadota bacterium
GGAATAGCCGGTGGCCTCGACTGCCTTGACGAAATCGACGACCGCAAGGTCGCCCTGGCCCGGGAAATTGCGGAAAAGCCGGCTCCAGCTCAGCACGTCCATGTCGAGCTTGGGTGCATCGGCGAGCTGGACGAGGAAGATCCGGTCGCCCGGAATGCTCGCGATCGGCTCCAGCGGCGAACGCCGGGCCAGGGTATGGAAGGAATCGAGGATCAAGCCGATGCGCTCATGATTGGCGCGGCGCACGATTTCCCAGGCATCGCGATAGTCGTTGACGTGCCGGCCCCAGGCCAGCGCCTCGTAGCCGACCCTGAGGCCGTGCTTGGCGGCGAGCTCGCCGAGCTCGGCGAAGTCGGCGGCTGCCCGGTCGATGCCGCCCAGAGATTGCGGCGAGACATTCGAGCAGATCAGCATCAGTTCGGCGCCGAGCTCGTTCATCACCTCGAACTTGCGGGCGGCACGGGCGAAGGTCCGGGCCCGCAGCGGCTCCGGCATGCCCTCGAAATCGCGGAAGGGCTGGAAGGCGTAGATCTTCAGGCCGAGGTCGGAGACCATCCGCCCGACATCGCGCGGGCCGCCATCGAAGCTCAGGAAATCGTTCTCGAAGACCTCGATCCCCTCGAAGCCGGCGGCAGCGATCGCTGTCAGCTTCTCGGCGAGGTCGCCGCTGATCGAGACGGTGGCGATCGAGGTCGGGTTCATGGGGGCTCCGTGGTCAGACCGCGCCAACCGTCATTGCGAGCGCAGCGAAGCAATCCGGGGATTGCGTGAGGCCGTGGATTGCTTCGTCGCTGCGCTCCTCGCAATGACGGGGAGGCGCCATCACGCTGCGTCCGTCATTGCGCCGCCGAGGAAGAGTTGGCCGACGCGCGGATCGGCGAGGATTTCGGCGGCCGGGCCCTGCATCCTGGTCTGGCCGAGTTCGAGCACCAGGCCTTCGTCGGAAATTTCCAGTGCAGAGCGGGCGTTCTGCTCGACCATCAGGATGGTGACGCCCTTCGCCCGCAGGTCCTTCAGGATGCCGAAGGTCTCCTGCACCATCATCGGCGAGAGCCCGATCGAGGGCTCGTCGATCAGCACGAGCTGCGGGTCCAGCAGCAGGCCGCGGACGATCTCGAGCTGCTTCTGCTCGCCGCCCGAAAGGGTCGAGGCCTGCTGGTCGGCCTTGCGCCTCAGTGCCGGAAAGCGGTCGAGCGCCGCCTCCAGCCGCTTCGGCATATCGGTGATACCGGCGCCCGCCGCGACGCTGCCGAGCTCGATATTGTGGCGTACCGAGAGCTCGGGGAAGATGTTCCGCCCTTGCGGAACATAGCAGATCCCGGCTTCCAGCAGCTTGCGCTGGTTCCAGTTGGTGATGTCCCGCCCATCGAGCCGGATATGGCCCTCGCGCACCTTGAGCAGGCCGAATATCGCCTTGAACACGGTGGATTTGCCAGCGCCGTTCGGGCCGATCACGGTGGTGATCGCGGCGCGGCGAACCTTGAATGTCGTGCCGTTCAGGATGGTCATGGCGCCATAGCCGCCGACCACGCCGTCGAGTTCGAGGATGGGGGTGGTCATGGATCGCTCCTCAATGCCCCAGATACGCTTCGATCACCGCCGGATTGGCCCTGACCTCGGCCGGCGTGCCTTCGGCCAGCATCTTGCCTTCGGCCAGCACGAGGACGCGCGTGCACAGCGACATCACGAAATCCATGTTGTGCTCGATGACGACGAAGGTCGAACCCTGCTCGGCATTGATGGCCCGCAGGCGCTCCTTCAGATCGCCGAGCATGGTCAGGTTGACCCCGCCGGCCGGCTCGTCGAGCAGCACCAGCCGCGGCCCGGCCATGAAGGCCATGGCGGCGTCGAGCAGCTTCTGCTGGCCATAGGAGAGTCCGCCGGCCTTCGCGTCGATGAGATGGCCGAGCTTGAAGAAGCTGATCATCCTATCGGCGGCCTCGCCGAGCCCGGCATCGCGGGCGCCGAAGAAGCGCGACAGCATCGAGCCCTGATGCTCCTGCCCGGCGAGGATCAGGTTCTCGCGCACGGTGAGTTCGGGGAAGACCTGCAACAGCTGGAAGGTGCGGCTCACGCCCAGCCGGTTGAGCTCGGAGGGGCGCATATTGGTGACCTCGCGGCCGTCGAGCTTGACCGTGCCTTCGGTCGGCTCGAGCTGCCCGAGGATGCAGTTGAACAGGGTCGACTTGCCGCAGCCATTGGGGCCGATGATGCCGAGGATCTCGCCTTCATTGACCGAGAACGAGACCCCGTTCACCGCCTTGATGCCGCCGAAGGCCTTATGGAGGTTGGTGACTTCGAGGACCTGTGTCATCGGCCGCCTCCCGCCTTGTTACGGCCGGTGATCCAGGCCCAGCCGCGTTCGATCAGCCCGCTCATCCCCTGCGGGCAGGCGATCAGCAGCAGCATGACGATGGCGGCGAAGATGATCAGGTAGAGCGAGCCGGCAAAGCGCAGCCATTCCGGCAGCACGACGCCGAGCAGCGCGCCGATGAACGGCCCGAGCAGGTAGCCGGCGCCGCCCGCGACCACCATCAGCAGCAGGAAGAAGCTCTGCGACAGCGAGAAGGGCGAGGGGTCGATGAACTCGACCAGCGGCGCGTAGAGCGCGCCGGCAAAGCCGGCATAGGCTGAGCCGATGGCGAAGGCGAGCAGCGTGTACATGCGCGTGTCGATGCCAAGGCTCGCCGCCCGGATCGGGTTCTCGCGCAGCGCCGTGAAGGCACGGCCCCAGGGCGAGCGGATCATCCACCAGAGCAGCACCGCGAGCAGAAAGGTCACCACCACGACGAAGCGATGGAAGGCGAGCGCTCCGTCGAGCTTGAAGCCGAACAGCGAGGGCCGGGGGATGTTGGAGAGGCCGAAGACGCCGCCGGTCAGCCATTGCTCGTTGCGCATCACCAGCCAGACCAGGGTCGAGAAGGCGAGCGTCACAAAGGCGAGGTAATGCGCCTTGACCCTCAGCGCCGGGAAGCCGAGCAAGAGGCCGACCGCGAAGGTGACGATGCCGGAGATCGCGAAGGCGGCGTACCAGGAGATGCCGGTCTTGGTGGTCAGGAGCGCGGTGATATAGGCGCCGATGCCCATGAAGGCAGCCTGTGCCAGCGATTTCAGGCCGGCATAGCCGAGAGTCAGGTTGAGGCCCATCACGGCGATCGCCATCACCAGCCAGAGCGAGAGCACATAGGTGCCGTAGCGGCCCATGCCGGAAGGGGCGAACCAGAGGATGACGGCGCCGATCACCAGGGCGATCAGGGGACCGTCGGCGAAGCCGCCGAGGGCGGCCGAGCGGGCGGGCGCGGCCTGGACGGCGGCGCGGCTTGCGGGCGCGGTCATACGCGGCGCTCCTCTCTGCGGCCCATCAGGCCTTCCGGCTTGAGCAGGATGATGATGATGAGCAGGACGAGCGGCACGGCGAGCTTGTACTGGCTCGAGAAGTAGCCGGCCGCGAGGCTGTCGACGATGCCGACGATCAGGCCGCCGACGAGGGCGCCGCGGACCTGGTTGAAGCCGCCGACGATCGCCGCGATGAAGGCGAAGAGACCGATCACCTCGCCATTCGAGAACTTCGCCAGATAGATCGGCGAGATCAGCACCGAGGCGACCACGGCGAGCGCCGCGTTGATCACGAAGGTCAGCAGCACCATGCGCTCGACGGGTATGCCGAGGATGCGGGCGACAGTCGGGTTCTGCGCTGTCGCCTGCATCTGGCGGCCGAGCCTGGTGCCGCCGACGAACCATTGCAGCGCGCCGATCACGGCGAAGGCGACGGCGATGATGGCGAGGTGCTGCAGCGAGATCGCCGCGCCGAAGATCGAGAGCGTGTCGGTCGGCACGAAGGAGGGGAAGTTCTGGGCCTCGGCCGAGAACCCGTCCTTGGCGCCTTCCTTCATGATGATCGAGAGCGCCATGGTGGCGATGGCGAGGGGCAGCACGCCATGGCGGATCATCGGGTCGACCACGGCGATCTTGAAGCCGACCCCGAAGATCAGGATGAAGGCCGCAATGCCGATGATCGCGGCGAGCCAGATCGGTGCGCCGAACAGCTTGATCGCGAGCAGAACCAGCACCGCCGGCAGCATCACGAACTCGCCCTGGGCGAAGTTGATGGTCTGCGAGGTCTGCCAGACCAAGGTGAAGCCGATGGCGGCGAGCGCGTAGATCGCGCCCGTCGCGACGCCGGCGATGAGATAGGCGATGAATTCGGCCATGGCGGTGTTCTCGCTCGGTTCGTTGAGCGTTGCGTTCTATCTGCTAGCGTCATCCCGGCCGCAGGCAAGCGGAGCGCCGGGATCCATGCAGCCGTGCCGCCCTTCGATCGATCCCGGGGCGAGCCTTGCTCGCCCGGGATGACGTCGAGGGTGGAACGGTCCTTACGGCTTGATCTTCGGCAGGGTCGCGTTGATCACCTGCTTGCCGTCGATGACTTCGGCGATGAAGCTGACGCGATCGAGGTCGCCATTGGGCTCGATCGTTGTCTCCATCAGGATGCCGGGCTCCTCGGAGGGCTTGATCGTGGCGCCGCGCAACGTGTCGGCAAGGCCCTTCTTGTCGAACTTCTTCTGCTTCTCGGTCGCCCACTTGATCATGTAGACGCCCATATAGCCCTTCATGCCGTTATGGTCTGAGGCGTAGTTGTACTTGGCCTGAAACTTCTTGCCGAACTCCTGGAAGGCCGGGATCGGCGCGTCGATCGAGAGACCGACATGGCCCTTGGCGCCGTTGGCGGCGTCGCCGGCGAGCTCGATCACCTTGGCGCCGAGCAGCGTCGTCTCGCCGACCATCGGCTTGTTGACGCCCTGCTGCTTGGCGGCGCGCAGGAAGCGGGCGCTCTCCTCCTCGTTGAGATAGACGAAGACCGCGTCGGCATTGGCGTTCTTGATCTTGATCGCGTCGGCCGAGAAATCGGCCTGGCCCTGCTCGGTCGAGACGTCGGCTGCGACCTTGATGCCGGCCTTCTCGAGCTCGGGGATGATCGCGTCGCGGCCGCCCTTGCCGAAGTCGTTGTTGACCCAGACCACGGCGACGGAGTTCGCCTTGACCGTGTTCTTGAGATAGTTCGCGATCTTCGGCATCGCCGCCGCCTGGCTGAGCGAGGTGCGGAACAGGTACTGATTGCCCTGCTTGGTCAGGCCGGCCGCCTCGCCGCCGACGATCTGGGCGATCTCGGCGCGCTGGGCGATCTGCATCGAGGCGCCGATCGGGCCGGAGAAGACCGGGCCGAGCACGGCATAGGTGCCCTCGTCGATCGCGCGCTGCACGGCGGCGCGGGTGTTCCCCGGATTTGTCTGCGTATCGTAGTGGATGATCTCGATCTGCTTGCCGAGCAGGCCGCCTTTGGCGTTGATCTCGGCGACGGCGAGGTCGATGCCGTTCTTGAAGTTGGTGCCGGCGGTCGCGCCCGCACCGGAAAGCTCGACGACGTTGATGAGCTTGACCTTGTCCTGCGCCGAGGCGGGCAGGGCGATGCCGGCGCTGAGCGCGGCGGCGATGATCCAATGCGACTTCATGGTCTTACGTCTCCTCCAACCGTTTCGTTTCTTTGTTTCTTGTCGTCCCGGTCGTACCGGTCCGTCTTCTTATGCCGCACGTTCGCCGGTGCGCTCCGCCATCGCGGCATCGAACGCACTGCTCATCGCGGTTTCCGATGCTTCCGCGCCGGTGAACAGCGTGAAGGCGTCGAGAGCCTGGTTGATGGCGAGCTCACGCCCGCTCATCACCGTTGCGCCAATGCTTTGCGCAGCCTTCATGAGCGGTGTCCAGAGCGGATGGTAGACGGAATCGGCGATCCATTGCGCTGGCTGCAAAACGCTGGCCGGAACTGGCATTTCGCGGTTCGGCGCCATGCCGAGCGGGGTGCCGTTGACGATGCCGGCTGCGCCCTCCGCCGCAGCGGCCGCGCTGGTCGCGATCTCGATTCGGGCGCGGCCGGCGAGCGCCTGCGCCAGCGCCTCACATTTGCTGTGGTCGATGTCGTAGAGCCGCAAGGTTCCGACACCGCTGTCGGACAGCGCGAAGGCGATCGCCTTGCCGACGCCGCCGGCGCCGATGATCGCGACCGGCCTGTCGCCATCCCGGCGGCCGAGCCTGCGATAGGCTGTGGCAAAGCCGCTCGCATCGGTGTTGTGGCCGGTGAGGCGCCCATCGTTGACGGTGATGGTGTTGACCGCGCCCATCGCCGCGGCCTCGGGCGAGAGCGCGTCGAGCAGCGGCACCACCGCTTCCTTGTAGGGGTAGGTGACGTTGATGCCGGAGAAGCCGAGCCGGCGGACGCCGTCGAGCATGGCGGCGAGATCGCCCGAGCCGGCGCCTTCGACCTCGATCAGATGATAATGCGCCTCGAAGCCGGCCGCACGGGCGGCCGCCTCCTGCATCGCCGGTGTCGCCGAATGGGCGATCGGGTAGCCGATCAGCCCGAGCAGGACCCGCTTGGCTTTCCTGGCGTTGACGCTTGCCGGCATGTCCGTCCCTTCCGGGCGCGCCCGTCTCTGCAGGCTGCGCGATGGCGAAAGATAAGCCGATCTCGCGCGCTAACGCGATAACCAATCCATCGCCTATACCTAACTCGATGTTATCTTTTGGGCGCAGACGAGGCCGTGCCGTGCCCCTGCGGTACCACGACCGCATTCATCTCCTCGCGCAGCAGCTTGACGAAGCTCTCGGCATAGAGGGAAGGGGCCTTGTCCTTCTTGATCGCGACATAGGTCTGGAACTGCGTCGGTTCCGCGATCGGGATCGCGACGATCCCCGGCATCGCGCCATGGGCGACGGTGAACTGGTCGATGATTGCGATGCCGAGCCCCGCCTTGACCAGCGCGCAGACGGTGGTGCCGAAGCGAGCCTTGATCGCCATCTCGAAGCTGAGCCCGCTGCGGACGAAGATCTCGCTCATGATGCGGCCATAGGGATCGTTCGGATCGATGCCGATCAGCGGGTGCGCGACGATCTCGCTGGCCGAGACCCTGTCGCGCCCGGCCAGCGGATGGCCCTCGGGCACGATGCAGAGCAGCTCGCCCATCGCCAGCGGCACGAAGTCGAGGCCGGGATGGTCGAGCCGATAGCTCATCGCCGCGATCTCGCCCTTGCCGAGCAGGAGATAGTCGAGCGCCTCCTCGATCTTGAGGATGTTGATCTCGATGCGCAGGTCCGGGTGCTTGCACTTCAGCCGATCGATCGCGCGCGGCACCATGACATTGCAGATGCTCGGCACCGAGCCGAGCCGGAGCTCAACTCCACCACCCCGATCGATCCGCGCCAGCGTATATTGGAGATCGTCGACCTTCTGGTAGACGCCGTTGATCTGCTCGAAGATGTCCTTGGCTTCCGGTGTGGGCACGTAGCGTCCGTGCCGACGCTCGAACAGCCTGAGCCGCAGGGCCCGCTCGGTGTGCTTCATCAGCCGGCTGATGCCAGGCGCGGATACGTTCAGGAGCTTCGCGGCGCCGGCGACCGTGCCGGTGATCATGATCGCCCGAACCACCTCGATCTGGCGCAGCGTCAGCATGGCAAGGCGGTCCCCCGCGCCGGTCTTGTTTCGCCAGCGGAAGCGAGCGCGGGAGAACTGTCAAGCGGAGGTGATCCGCTTGCCGTCAGTCACCGATGGAACGGTCAGGCCGGCCGCCGCTCAGCCCGGACCTTAGCGCCGGCCGGATCGTCCCGAGACGTGCGGCCGGGTGTTCTCCGGCGGGGGCGGCGCAGCGCTGCCGGGCGACCGGAACGCTTCGACATTGGCCGCCCCGCTGCGCATCATCTCATCCATGCGCCCGTCATGCATCATGCCGTAGTTCTCGTTCTGAAACTCGTGGATGCAGCCATCCATCCGGTTGCAGGCGGAGGCGGCGGTGATGCCGGCGCCGCCACCGAAGGCGGCGAGGACGAGCGCTGCGGCTATGGCGCGCTTGATCATCAGCATTCTCCTGTCGATCTCATGGCCAAGGCGCTGCTCCTCGCGCCGTTCACCCTCCGCCTTTCTTGTAGGCGGCATAGAACTCTTCGGCCATGGCGCGCAGGGAACGGCCGATTCTGGCGTATTCGTACTCGTTGAGGTTGGCGAGCGAAGCCCGGCCGGCCGGCTGTTTCGTCCCGAAGCCGCGCCCGGGCAGCAGCACGATCCCGGTCTCGTCGGCGATGCGGAACAGGAAGTCGCCCGATTGCGAGCGTTCGAGCACCCAGGCCGCGAAATCGTCGCCATAGAGCTTGCGCGAAATCGCCTCGAGATCGAGCAGGGTGTAGTAGTCGACGGCGTTCGGATCGCTCTCCTGCTCGATGCCGAGCTCGCGATAGAGCGCGGCCTCGCGGCGGCGGATCAGCTTCTTCAGCTCGGCCTTGTAGCTGTCGCTCTCGTCCATCAGGGCGAACAGCGAGAACAGTACCATCTGGACCTGCTGCGGCGTCGACAGGCCGGCCGTGTGGTTGAGGGCGACGGCCCGGCTGTCGGCGACGATGCGGTCGATGAAGCGCAGCGACCTCACATCCGGCAGGAGCGAGCCGTAACGGTGGTCGAGCCCCTTCTTGGCCTCTTCGGGCAGCGCGTCGAGGGCGCCGTCGAAGACGTTCTGCTTGTGCGTGGCGATCACGCCGAGACGCCAGCCCGTCGCACCAAAGTACTTGGAGAAGGAGTAGACCAGCATGGTGTTCTGCGGGCAGGTCGCGAAGAGCGAGCGGAACCCGTCGGCAAAGGTGCCGTAGACATCGTCGGTCAGGATGAACAGGTCCGGCCGATGCTCCCTGACGATCGCCGCGACGCGGTCGAGGCTGCGATCATCCATCTTCACCGAAGGTGGATTGCTCGGATTGACGCAGAAGAAGATCTTGATCGCCGGGTCCTTGAGCTTGTCGAGCTCGCTGTCCGGGTACTGCCATTCCATGGCGGGGTCGGCATTGATCGCGACCTCGACCAGCCCGTACTCGTCGAGCTCCGGGATCTCGATATAGGGCGTGAACACGGGCAGGCCGATCGCGACCTTGTCGCCGCGCTTGAGCAATCCGTTCTGCTTCAGCGTGTTGAAGATGTAGGCCATCGCCGCCGTGCCGCCCTCGGTGGCGAAGAGGTCGATGCTGCCGGCCGGCAGGAAGCCGCCGATCATCTCCTTGACGATGTATTGTTTGACGATCTCTTCGCTGATCCGGAGCATGCGCGGCGGCACCGGATAATTGCTGCCGAGGATGCCCTCGACCATCTCGTGCAGGAAGTCGGAGGCGGAAAGCCCGAGCTGGTCGCGGACATAGCTCAAGGCCCGGCCGAGGAAGACGACGCCCTGCTGGTCGCGGTGCTCGGCGGTGAAGCGCTCGAACCGTCCCTCGATACCCTCGATCTTCGGCAGGCCGCCGACGCCGTTCTCCATGTAGGAATAGGACAGCTCGGCCTCGGCCACGGCAAACAGGCCGAGGCGGAAGAAGGCCCGGCGGGGCAGGGTGGCGAGGAAGTTCGGATTGCCACGGCCGGCATTGAGCATCAGGCGGTTCGCCTTGCCGGAGGCCAGCTTGATCAACTCGTCCTTCAGCTCGAACGGGCTGAGCTTCGCATATTTCGCGTAATCGGTGGTCATGGGCGGTCTCCGATCGGTTCAGACGAAGGCGACGACGAGAGGTCCGAGCAGGGTCAGGAAGACGTTTGCGAGTGCGTAGGTGATGGCGAAAGGGGTGGTGGGGATCGAGTTGCCGGCCTTGTCGAGCACCTCGCCGAAGGCCGGATTGGCGCTGCGCGAGCCGGACAGCGCGCCGGCGAAGACCGCGGTGTTGTCGTAGCGCAGCACGTAGCGGCCGAAGACCATGGTGATCAGCAGCGGCAGCAGCGTCACGACGACGCCGATCAGGAAGATCGACAGCCCCTTCTCGGCGATGGTGGTCACGGCCTGCTGGCCGGACTGCAGCCCCACCACGGCGACGAAGCCGGCCAGGCCAAGATCGCGCAGCAGCGTCGAGGCGGCGGTCGGCATGTTGCCGAGCGCCATGTTGCGGCTGCGGTACCAGCCGAAGGCGAGGCCGGAGAGCAGGGCGCCGCCGCCGCTGCCCAGGGTCAGCGGGATGTCGCCGAAGCGGACGACCACGAGGCCGATGAGCAGGCCGACGACGAGGCCGAGGCCGTGGAAGACGAAGTCGGTCTTGTCGCTGGGGATGATGATGCTGCCGACCTGGCGGGCGGCGCGCTGCACATCCTCGGAGGTACCGTAGAGCGTGACGACATCTCCCGGCTCGATCACCGTATCGTCCTTCAGGGACAACCGAACCCCGGCGCGCTTCACCTCGACGACGTAGACGCCGTGGCGCATGTCGGCGGCCGTCGAGGTGCGGATCTCGGCAACGGTGCGCTTGACGAAAGCGGGAGCGGTGACCGCCACCTCGCGCGTCACGACGATCACGTCCATCC
>JAEXUU010000037.1 GCA_023452965.1 Pseudomonadota bacterium
CATGGACCTGGCCGGTGGCGCGGTCGACGATCTTGGTCGAGGCCGAGATGAAGACGCCCATCGAGAGCACCGAGCCTTCGCCGACGACGACGCCCTCGACCACCTCGGAACGGGCGCCGATGAAGCAGTTATCCTCGATGATCGTCGGGTTGGCCTGCAGCGGCTCGAGCACGCCGCCGATGCCGACACCGCCCGATAGGTGGACGTTCTTGCCGATCTGGGCGCAGGAGCCGACCGTCGCCCAGGTGTCGACCATGGTGCCGGAATCGACATAGGCGCCGATATTGACGAAGGACGGCATCAGGATGACGTTCGGCGCCAGGAAGGAACCCTTGCGCGCCGCGGCCGGCGGCACGACGCGGAAGCCGGCGGCCCGGAAGCGGTTCTCGCCCCAGCCCTCGAACTTCGACGGCACCTTGTCCCAGAACACGCCCTCGCCCGGGCCGTTCGCGATGATCTTGTTGTCGGTCAGGCGGAAGGAGAGCAGCACCGCCTTCTTCAGCCACTGATGCGTGACCCATTCGCCGTCCATCTTCTCGGCGACGCGGGCCTGGCCGGCATCGAGCATCTCGATCGCCTGATCGACGGCCTCGCGCACGGCGCCTTTGGTCGAGATGCCGATCTCGGCCCGGTTCTCCCAGGCGGCATCGATGGTGGCGGCGAGATCGGTCAGCGACATGAGACAGCTCCGGCAGTCATGAGGTCGCCCGGAGCGATGGCCGATGCGGGGGGCAACGTCAAGGCTGGGGAACGCCGGCCGGCGAGACGTGTTATGATGGAGAGGCTTGCCACGCGGAAAAACCCGATGAAACGGATCGCCCTGTCCCTCGTCCTGATGCTCGCCTTCACCGGAGCGAGCCTTGCCCAGGGCCGGCCGTCGACGCTGTCGCGCAGTTGCGCCGCCAACCAGCAGACCGTGCGCGCCAATGGCGCGATCGTGCTCGGCACCGGCGGCTATACCTATGACCGTTTCGTCGCCCATCGCGGCTTCTGCCAGTTCGACGAATATGCCGATCCGGCCTGGGTGCCGGCACGCGACACGCCGCAATGCTTCATCGGCTATCGCTGCAAGAGCGGCCCGTTCTGGGACGATTGACCCACCGCGAAATGAGTACCCCGGGCTGGCCTTCGACCAATGCCCCGCCTATGCGGGACAATTGACTGAATCGCCGCCTTTATACCCGGACTCATCATGCGCCTCTGGATCAGAAACCCGCTCGCCATTCTCGCTGAAAACGCCGGCGGCGGGGTGGTGATCGAGGACGGCGTCATCGTCGAGCTGGTTACGCTTGGCGGCTTCCCCTCGCTGCCGGTGACCGAGAGCTTCGATGCCTCGGACCATGTCGTGCTGCCGGGGCTCGTCAACACCCATCACCATTTCTACCAGACGCTGACGCGCGCCCATCCAGCGGCGATCGACCGCGAGCTCTTTCCCTGGCTCAAGGCGCTCTATCCGCTCTGGGCGCGGCTGCGGCCCGAGGATCTGCGCATCGCGGTGCGGGCGGCGCTGGTCGAGCTGCTCCTGTCCGGCTGCACGACCGCGGCCGACCACCACTATCTCTACCCAGAAGGGTTGGAAAACGCCGTCGACATCGCTGTCGAGGAAGCCCGCGCGCTCGGCATCCGCGTCACCATCTCGCGCGGCTCGATGAACCTGTCGCAGAAGGATGGCGGCCTGCCGCCGGACGAGGTCGTCCAGGACGAGGAGACGATCCTCGTCGACAGCGAGCGGGTGCTGAAGCTGTTCCACGACCCTTCTCCCGGCAGCATGGTGCAGATCGCGCTGGCGCCCTGCTCGCCCTTCTCGGTGACGCCGTCGCTGATGGCGAAATCGGCCGAGCTCGCGGCGCGCTTCGATGCCCCGCTGCACACCCATCTCGCCGAAACCGAGGATGAGGACGCCTATTGCCAGGACGTTTACGGCAAGCGGCCGCTCGACCTGCTCGAGGAAGCCGGCTGGATGCGGCCGAAGACCTGGCTGGCGCACGGCATCCATTTCTCCTGCGAGGAATGCGAGCGGCTGGGCAAGGCCGGCGTCGGTGTCTGCCATTGCCCGACCTCGAACGGGGTGCTCGCCTCCGGCTTCTGCAAGACCCGCGAGCTCGAGGCGGCCGGCGCTCCGCTCGGCCTCGGCGTCGACGGCTCGGCCTCCAATGACGGCTCAAACCTGATGGAGGAGCTGCGCCACGCGCTGCTGCTCAACCGGCTGCACTACAAGAGCGCCAGCGCGGTGACGGCGCGCGACACGATACGCTGGGCGACGGAGGGCTCGGCGCGCTGCCTCGGCCGCGAGGATATCGGCAAGATCGCGCCGGGGATGCAGGGCGATCTCGCGCTCTACAAGCTCGACGAGCTGCGGTTCTCGGGCGCGCATGACCCGATCGCGGCGCTGGTGCTGTGCGGCGCCAGCCGGGCCGACCGGGTGCTGGTAGGCGGACGCTGGCGGGTGATCGACGGCGAAATTCCGGGGCTCGACCTCACCGGCCTGCGCCGGTCGCACGGGCTCGCGTCGCGCCGCTACGCCTGAGCCCCTGCAGCGTCATCCCGGACAAGCCGCGAAGCGGCGCTGATCCGGGATCCGGGCCTGAACCGTTCCGGAATAAATCCCGGGCCTCCCTTCGGTCGCCCAGGATGACTCAGACCTATTTCGAAACAGGAAGCGAAGGGAGTTCCGCCCGTGTCAGTGGCCCGAGGAAGCCGGTCAGGTCGTCGGTGACGAAATGCACATGGCCGGCCTCGACCGCCGCCTGCTCCCAGGCCTCGCGGAAGGGATCGGGCGTGCGCGGCACGATCAGCACCGTCTTCATGCCGAGCGCGCTCGGGACGATCAGGTTCTTCTCGATGTCCTCGAACATTGCCGCACGGGCGGGATCGACGCCGTGCTTGGTCAGGAAATTCTCGTAGGTCGCGCGCTCGGGCTTCGGCGTGAAACCGGCGTTGACGATGTCGAAGATGTCCTCGAAATGCTGGAGGATGCCGAGCTTGCCGGTAACGTTCTCGGCATGGCCGCGCGAGCCGTTGGTCAGGATCAGCTTGCGGCCGGGCAGCGC
>JAEXUU010000120.1 GCA_023452965.1 Pseudomonadota bacterium
CATCGCAGGCCATCATGACGCAGCCTCGATGCGCGGGTCGACCAGGCGATAGACGAGGTCGGTCAGGATGTTGAAGCCGACGACCATGGCCGAGGAGATGAAGAAGACGCCGAGCAGTACCGAATAATCACGCTGCACCAGCGCGTCGAACATCAGCCGGCCGATGCCCGGCCAGGCGAAGACGGTCTCGGTCAGAACGGCGCCGCCGACGAGCTGGCCCGCCTGGAGGCCGGCCAGCGTCACCACAGGCAGGATCGCATTGCGCGCGACATGGCGGCGCGAGACGACCGCTGGCGAAAGCCCCTTGGCGCGCGCGGTCTTGACGAAGTCGGCGCCCGCCACTTCCAGCATCGAGGCGCGCATCATGCGGGCGTAGAGCGCGGTGAAGAACAGGCCGAGCGTCAGAGCCGGCAGGATGAGGTGGCGGCCGATATCGAGCGCGCGGGCAAGGCCGGTATAGTTCGCGCCGATGGTCTCGTAGCCGACATTGGGAACGAGACCGAGCTTCAGCGCGAAGGCGATCTGGCTCAGAAGCGCCACCCAGAACAGCGGCGTCGCGTAGAAGACGAGCGCCAGCGTCGTGATCAGGCTGTCCTGCCAGCGCCCGGCGCGGCGGGCGGCGAGGGCGCCCATCAGGGTGCCCAGCGCCAGCGAGACGATGAAGGCGGCGCCGGTCAGCAGCAGCGTCGCGGGCAGGCGCTCGAGGATCAGGTCGAGTACCGGGCGCTGCTGGCGATAGCTGAAGCCGAGATCGAGCGAGGCATAGCCCTTGAGATAGATCCAGAGCTGCTGGAGCAGCGGCTGGTCGAGGCCGAAGCGTTCGCGCAGCTGCTGCAGCAGCACCTCGTCGGCGGCGCCGGCCTCACCCGCCAACACCTGCGCCGGGTCGCCCGGCGCGGCCCGGATCAGGAAGAAATTGAGTACCGCGATGGCGAAGAGGACGATGATCCCCTTCGCGAAGCGGCCGGCGAGGAATTGGGGCAGGTTCATTCAGACGATCCGAAGAGACTGGCGATCTGCCGATCGATCGCAGGCCGCCGGGGCCTCACCCGTCATGGTCGGGCTTGTCCCGACCATCCACGTCTTCATTGGTCGAGGGCGGAGTTCAAGACGTGGATGCTCGGCACAAGGCCGAGCATGACGGTACGCTGCGACGGTCGACGCCATCACTCCTTCCAGGCATCCCGGAAGCCGTCGTTGACGCCGACGCCGGTGGTGACGAGGTTCTTGACGTTGCAGCGATAGATGGTCGGGAAATCCATCTCGAGCAGCCAGAGAACCGGCAGTTCGTCAGCGAGCAGCTTCTGCACCTTGGTGTACAGCTCCTGGCGCTGCGCGTCGGTCGGCGCGATCGCGGCCTCGGCAAAGAGCTTGTCGACCTCCGGATTGGAGTAGCCGCCGACATTGGCGAACGGGTTGCCCTTGGCGATGTTGGACGAGATGTAGCTGCGCGCCACGCCCATTGCGGGGTCGCCGAGTTGGTAGAGGAAGTTGAAGTTGAGATCGAAGTCCCAGTTGCTGGCCTTCTGGGTCCAGCCGGGGACGTCGGTGTTCTCGATCTGCACCTTGACGCCGACATCCTCGAGGTTCTGCTTGATCGCCTCGGACCAGCGGCTCCAGGTCTCGCCATAGGGCAGGTTGAGCAGCTTGATCGTCTCGCCCTTGTAGCCGGAGGCCTTGATCAGCTCCTTCGCCTTCTTCGGGTCGAAATCATATTTCGGCACGTCGGCGGAATAGAAGCGCGTCTTCGACGAGATCGGCCCGGTCGGCAGCTTGCCGAGGCCGCCCCAGACCACCTCGCGGCCGAATTCGCGGTCGATCGCGTGCATCAGGCCCTGGCGGAACTGCTTGTTGCCGAGGATGCCGTTGCGGACGTTCGGCGTCAGCCAGGCATGGGGAGCGAACATCTCCCAGCCCTTCGTCGTCATGCAGGTATTGGGCAGCTTGGAGAGGCGGGCGACGTCGTAGACATCGACCGAGCCGCCGGTCAGCACGTCGACCTTGCCGGTCTCGTAGGCGACGGCGCGGGCTGCTGCATCGGGGATGATCTGCCAGTAGATCTCGTCGATGTTCGGCTTGCCCTTCAGCCAGTAGTTCTCGTTCTTGACAAGGTGGATATAGGAGCCCTTCTTCCACTCCTTGAACTTGAACGGGCCGGTGCCGATCGGCGTGTTGTTGGCCGGGTTGGCGCGGTAATCGGTGCCGTCATAGATGTGCTTCGGGATCATCGGTGCCGAAGCGACTTCCTGCGTCATGATCAGCGGCCCGAAGGGCTGCTTCAGCGTGATCCTGACGGTGAGATCATCAACCTTCTCGATCTTGTCGACCTGGGCGTTGACGATCGGGCGCCAGCGCGGATGGACCTCGCGCAGGAACTTGTCGAGCGTGAAGACGACGTCGTCGGCGGTGAAGGGCTTGCCGTCATGCCAGGTCACGCCCTCCTGCAGCTTGAAGGTGTAGACCTTGGCGTCGGGCGAGATCTCCCAGCTCTTGGCGAGCGACGGCTGCGGCTCGAGCTTCTCGTTATAGCGCAGCAGCGATTCGTAGATGTTGCCGGCGACCATGTTGGTCGGGCCGTTCTGGTTCAGCCCCTGCATCAGCATTGGCGGCTCGGGCTGGACCACGACATGGACGGTGCCGCCCTTCTTCGGCTCCTGCGCGGTCGCGGCGCCGAGCGCCAGCACCGACACGGCGAGGGCGAGTCCCAATCTCGATACCGTCATCGTCGTTCTCCGTTCCCCGTGGCCTGCTCTCGGCTGCGACTGAAGCCCTGCCGAGGCGACCTTGTTTCGACCTGTTCTCTCAGCCTGACGGGATCGCACCCGATCATGCGCCGATTGGCAAGCTCCATGCCATTGAAAGCGAGAGTCAAAATTCGTGTCAATGATTGACATGCCGTGTTGTCAGGCGACACGATGAGGCTGTGATGGTGGATCGGTCGTGAGCACAGCCGACAGGGTGAAGGAGGGGCGGGCTGCCCGCCTGCCGCCAGGTGTCCCGATCGTCCGGGCGGTCGACCGTGCGATCGCGCTGCTGCGCGCCTTTCGTCCCGACCAGTCGCGGCTGGGCCTCAGCGAGCTCGCGCGGCAGGTAGGGCTCGACAAGGGCACGAC
>JAEXUU010000044.1 GCA_023452965.1 Pseudomonadota bacterium
GGGAAGACCTGAGCGTGCCGATAGCACGGTTTCGATCCCTTCGCCGGCCGCCAGGACGTCCTGCGCCATACCGAAGCGGACGCCGTGCCCCAAGAGATTGCCCATCGCCCGCCGAGGTGTTTCGACAGGGGCTTTCTCGCTGCCATCGGGCAGGAGCCAGGTGCGATGCGCGCCGGTCTGGATGCCGCCAAGGTCGGTGACGGCAGCGATCATCGCGGGCCATGTCTCGGTCGGTCCGCCGCCTTCGGGCCGATAGTAGCAGCGGGGGTGGAAGCGGAGGCTTCCGGTATCGTGCAAAGCCGTAATCGCACGTTTCCGTAAGTGCGTTTCCACGACTGTCCGGGAAATCGGCTGTGCCATCGCAAACAGACGCCGTGCTGCTTCCGGCGATCCGGTCGGTGCCGTCCCCGAACGGGGTTTGGGAGCGGGATCAGGCTCGTGCCTTGGCAGGCTAAGGAAGGAACGGGCTTCTTCGGCAACGTCCTTGAAGTCGACGAGGCCGCAGCTCTCACGGATGATGTCGAGCAGATCGCCATGTTCGCCGGTTGCGGCGTCAGTGTATTTGCCCGCGGCACCCTTGCCCGATTCCGGACCGGTCAGTCGCACGAACATCGAACGGCCCGGACTGTTCTGCGCATTGCCGACCACCCAGTATCGCCCGGCGCGATGGCCGTTCGACAGATAGTGTTTGCACACCGCCTCGGCCTCTCGGCCGAGGCGGTGTGCAAGTTCGGAGGCGTCATGGCGAGCCATCTATGCGGCCTCCCGTTCGCCGATGCGCTGAACGGGATAGCGTTCCAGCACCTTGGCGAGGATGGCCGGGCCGGATGCATCTGTGGGGATGAACATCCGCAGCTTCCACGAGATGATCTCGTGGAACAGCCCATAGGCGTGAAGTCGGTCGCGCATGACGTCGGTGAAGCCCGACAGTTCGATGCGGTTGGCGCCCATGACGCGGCTGCGCCGAAGCTGAAGCCCCTCGGTGAGATCTAGGATGGTCTTGCCGTCCACCAGCGCCACGAAGGCGTCGTCCGGCGTCAGTGTCGATGTACCGGTGGCCATGGCACCCGCGACCCAGGCGGGCGAGACGCGGCGGCCGACGATGCGCTCACCGTCATCGGTCTGGAGCCGGTACACCCGCGTCGAGTCATTCGGCAGGCGCTTCCAGATCGGCAGCAGGAGGCCGCTGACGACGTGGATGGTGCTGTCGACGAACTCAGGAACCTCCGCGATCTCGGCGTTCCAGGCCGATGCGAACACGGTCTGGTCTACCTCGATCCAATGGGTCTCGCCCATCATCTTGACCGGAATGTTATGCGCCTCCATCGGCCGGATCAGCCGGACGCGCCGTTCAATCTCGCCGTCGTCCAGCATGACGCTGGTGGTCGGGATCTGGACGGCGGCGCGGCCCGACCGTTCATTGATCAGCAGCTTCGCCCGAGGATCGGCAGCCAGGTCGAGCGCCTCGGTGAGCGTGACCGGACGGTTGCGCTCGCGCTGCGTGATGGTGAGCAAGCGGGCCTCGGCGCCGGTGCCGGGATGGACATGGATGGTCTGGCGGTCGGTGACGACGAAGCTTTCCGCCCGCAGCGTTTCCAGCCCGACATCATAGCTGCCGGACGCGATGGCACCCTCGATCTTGGCGTTCAGCAATTGCTCGAAGGCCGTGAACAGGACGCCCTGCAGGTCGATGGTCAGCGCCAGCAGGCGGTTGAGGAAGGTGGTGATTGGCGGCAGCTCGTCCTTGATGCCGGTGTCGTCCATCAGCTTGAGGCCGGTGGCGTCCTCGAACATCTGGAGCGAGCAGCCTTCGACCTTGCCACGCACCAGCAGGAGATAGAGCTGGCGCAGAGCGTCGCGGGCATAATGCGATTCCAGATTGTCCTCGGGCCGGAACAGGCCCTGACCGCCGGTCTGGCGCTGGCCGCGCGTGATCGCGCCCAGCGTGTCGAGGCGGCGGGCGATCGTCGAGAGGAACCGCTTTTCCGCCTTCACGTCGGTCGAGATCGGCCGGAACAGTGGCGGTTGCGCCTGATTGGTCCGGTTGGTGCGGCCCAACCCCTGAATCGCGGCGTCGGCCTTCCAGCCGGGTTCGAGGAGATAATGGACACGCAGCCGCTGGTTCCTCGCGTTGAGATCGGCGTGGTAGCTTCGACCTGTGCCGCCCGCGTCCGAGAAGATCAGGATGTGTTTCTGGTCGTCCATGAAAGCGGCGGTTTCCGCCAGGTTGGCGGATGCGGCACGGTTCTCGACGGCGAGGCGATCGACACCGCCGGGGCTAGCCCTTCGGACGATCCGCCGCGAACGCCCCGTCACTTCGGCCTCGATGTCGGTTCCGAAGCGCTGGACGATCTGGTCGAGCGCGCCCGGGACGGGAGGCAGGGAGGCCAGCTTCTCGATCAGCCGGTCGCGGCGGGCGACGGCTTCGCGGCTCTCGACGGGCTGGCAATCGCGAAAGACCGGACGCGACGACATATTGCCCTCGCTGTCGGTGAAGGGTTCGTAGAGCTGCACCGGGAAGGAATGG
>JAEXUU010000387.1 GCA_023452965.1 Pseudomonadota bacterium
GTCCAGCTGTCTCCGGAACCTCCTGAAGCATCCTTCGAGACGCCGCTGACGCGGCTCCTCAGGATGAGGGCTGTGGAGGTTTGCAAGACGGACGTTCAGAGCTTGTCGAGGCCGAGCACGTCGGCCATCGAATAGAGTCCGGGCTTGCGGCCGCGGCCCCAGAGCGCCGCCTTGACCGCGCCCTGTGCGAACAGGCTGCGATCCTCGGCGATATGGGCGAGCTCGAGGCGCTCACCGGCACCGGCGAAGATCACCTTGTGATCGCCGACCACGGTACCGCCGCGCAAAGCCGTAAAGCCGATGGCCCCGGCCGGGCGAGCCCCGACCTGGCCGTCGCGCACGGCAACGCGGGCCTGGGCGAGATCGATGCCGCGGCCTTCCGCCGCCGCCTCGCCGAGGAGGACCGCCGTGCCCGAGGGCGCGTCGACCTTCATGCGGTGATGCATCTCGGCGATCTCGATGTCCCAGTCGGTGCCGAGCGTCGCGGCGACCTTGCGCACCAGCGCCGCCAGGAGATTGACGCCGAGGCTCATATTGCCCGAGCGGATGATCGCGGCATGGCGGGCCGCGGCCTCTAGCCTCGCAAGATGGCCAGGCTCCAGCCCGGTCGTGCCGACGACATGGGTGATGCGGGCCTGGGCGGCGAGGCCGGCAAAGGCGACGGTGGCCTCTGGCGAGGTGAAATCGAGCACGCCCTCGGCCTCGACGAAGGCCGGCAGGGCATCGTCGGTGACGATGACGCCGCCGGCGGGCAGGCCAGCCAGCACCGCGGCATCCTGGCCGATCGCGGGTGAGCCGGGACGCTCGATCGCGGCGCTGAGCACGCAGCCTTGCGTCTCCGCGACCGCCTTGATCAGCGTGCGGCCCATCCGGCCGGCGGCGCCGACGACGACGAGGCGCATGTCGCTCATGATGAAACGCTCCAGAAATGCCAGGCCACCGCCCAAGCGGGCGACGCGAATGCCTATAAGCCGCTTCGGCCTCGGCCGAAACGAAAAACGGCCGGGCGAACCCGGCCGTTCCGATAAGAGGTGAAGCTGGCCTTACTCGGCCGGCTGGATCGCCGAGACCTGCCACTGGCCGCCGCGCGGACGCACGAAGGTCCAGAGCTCGGTGACCTCGCGCGGGATCGTGGCGTGGCCCTCGACGACGCGGCCGCCCTCGCGCTCGACCAGCGCATTGAGCGAGCTGAAGCGCATCGCGACCGTGGCGTATTCGAGGCCGGCCTCGCGCCAGGACTCGGCGAGGTCGCCCTGCAGCAACTTGACGTCGGCGACGCGGTCGACGAGGCCCTTGCTGGCGTTCTCGGCGATGTCCTCGGCAAAATAGCCGGCCATCTCCGGGGTCGCCATCTGGCGCAGCCGCACGACATCCTCGTTCGAATAGGCGATCTGGACGTCGTTGAGCAGACGCTCGAAGCTGCCGTAATCGGCAGGCGCGAGCTCGAACTCGACCGGCTTGGCCGCGGCGGTCGCCGCGCCCATGCCGCCCATCATGCCGCCCACGCGCTGCGCAGCCTGGGGCTGCTGCGGCTCATAGGTCTCGCGGCCGAGCGGCGCGCCGGCAGAGGCGAGCTGCGGCTGCGAGCGGCGACGGAAGAAGCGCAGCGCGAGCCAGATCAGGCCGCCGATCAGCGCAACCTGGAACAGCATGCCGAGCATGCCGGCAAGGCCGCCGAAGCCGGCGCCCGAGAGCAGGCCGAACAGGCCGGCGCCGAGCAGACCAGCGCCGATGCCCATCATCATGTTGCGGGCGAAAGACGGACGCGCCGCCTGGGCGGCGGCGGCAGCGCCGGGGGCGGCCGCCGAAGCGCTGGGCGCAGGGGTCGCGGTACGCTGCATCGGCGCAGCGCCGGTCGGCGCCGTCTGGGTCGGCGCTACCTGCTGCGTGGTGCGCGAACCGCGGCTGCCAAAGCCCTTGCCACCGCCGGGCCGAGCCTCGGCGAGGACGGGAACGAGCAGCAGCGCACCAGCCACAAGGGCGACGGCCCGGCCACGCCGGGCAAGCGAAATCAAAGACATGGTCCCTCCCGGGGCCGGATTGGCCCTCTTCGCGCAAATATGGAGGGGTCGTACGACTTTCGCAAGGTGAGAGCCCCGCCGGAAAGCGCAGTTTCCGCGCGCCGCGAACGGTTTGGGCCGCGAGCGCACCGTGCTATGCTTTCGGCTTCGTTACGCCTCGACAGCGAACGAAAGGAGCAGGCCATGATCCGGATCATTCGGAGGCTGCACCGCACCGGCGCGACGGCATTACGCCTCGCCGCGCTTCTCGCGACATCGCTGCTGCTCTTGACGCCGCAGGCGCCACTCCTGCCGGCGCAAGCGCAGGAGCATGCCGAGGCGCTCGACCATCCGCGGCTGGCCCAGGCGCCCGAGCCCTATTGCTTCTGCTGGAGCGACGGCAAGAAGATCGCGGAGGGATCGACCGCCTGCATCCGCACCACCAAGGGGCGACGCCTCGCCCTGTGCGGCCGGGTCATCAACATGATGTCCTGGGAGGTCAGCGAGAATCCCTGCCCCGAGAGCTGAGCAGCACATCACGGCAGCGCGTCGCGAAGGCCGAACGCCGCCCATGCGCAGGCCCCGGAAAAGGAAAAGCGCCGCCGGATTCTTCCGGCGACGCTCCCCTAACCGTCTTTATGGTCTTTCGACTTCAGACTGACTTTTGTCAGAACGCTCCGACCACGATCGCCAGAACCAGCAAAAAAG
>JAEXUU010000168.1 GCA_023452965.1 Pseudomonadota bacterium
GGCGATGTCCTCCTCGTCCGAGCAGATCCGCGGCAGGCCGAAGAGCGGGCGTGGCGGGTCGTCCGGATGGATGCACATCCGGATGCCGACCTCTTCCGCCGTCGGGATCACCGCCTCGAGGAAGCGCTTGAGATTGGCGCGCAGGCGCTCATGGCTCATGCCGCGATAGCGCTCCAGCATGCGCTTCAGTCCCGGCACGTCGTAGCGATCATAGGCGCCGGGCAGCCCGGCCATGATGTTGGCGAGCAGGCGGGTCCGGTCGGCTTCCGAGGAGCGCTCGAACCAGGCTTTGGCCTTGTCCATCACCTCGGCCGGATGGCCCTGGTCGGCGCCCGGACGTTGCAGCATGAAATGGTCGACGACGACATATTCGTGCAGGTTGAAGCGCAGCGCCGTTCCGCCGCCCGGCAGGGGCTCGGCGAGCTCGGTCCGGGTCCAGTCCAGCACCGGCATGAAGTTGTAGCAGATCACTTCGATGCCGCAGGCGGCGAGGTTGCGCATCGACTGGCGGTAGTTGACGAAGACCGGCTCAAGATCGCCTTCGCCGATCTTGACGCTTTCATGGATCGGCAGGCTCTCGACGACCGCCCAGCGCAGGCCGAGGCTCTTGTCGGCCTCGATGATCGCCTTGCGCTTCTCAATCTCCTCGACGCTCCAGACCACGCCATAGGGGATCTGGTGCAGGGCGTTGACGATGCCGCGCGCGCCTGCCTGCCGCGCCTGGGCCAGCGTCACCACATCGTCCGGGCCGAACCAGCGCCAGGTCTGTTCCATTTGTCGGGTGTCCTCTTGCAGGCTTCGTCTTGTTGCAGGCTTGGCTTTGTTGACGCTCAGGCGGGCTTGTTCAGGCCGCCGGTGGCGGCGAAGGCGTCGACCTGGTTGCGGGCGATGGTCTCGATCGCGTCGAACACGGTGCGCAGATGCGCCCGCATCGTCTTCTCGGCAGCGGCTTCATCGCCGGCACTGACCGCGGCCGCGATCTCACGATGCTCGGAGAGGATCATGTCGGACCATCCGCCGGTCTCGAGAGACAGGCAGCGCACTCTGTCGAGTTGGGCCTTGACGCCCTCGATCAGTCCCCAGACGGAAGGATGGCCGGAGAGCCGCGACAGCTCGGCATGGAAGGCCTCGTCGCTGCGGAAGAAGCCGGCGCGGTCTCCCGCCGCCAGCGCCTGCTCCTGCTGGCGGATCAGTTTTGCGAGGCTCGCCTTGCCTTCCGCGTCGATGCGCTGGGCGGCGAGGGCGACGGTGCGGCACTCCAGCGTCTCGCGCACGAACTGGCTGTCATAGACGGCGGCGAGATCGATCGGCGCGACGAAGGTGCCGACCTGCGGCACGACTTGCAGAAAGCCTTCCTCGACCAGGCGCTTGAAGGATTCGCGCACGGGCGTGCGGCTAACGCCGAACTGCAGCGCCATGCGGGCTTCGGAAATCGCTTCCCCAGGGCGCAGCACTGCGTTCAGGATGTCGCTCCGCAAGGCGCGATAGATCTGGTCAGTGGTCTGCCGTGCCGCTGCGATGCCCATTGCCAAGCTCTTGTTCACTAGTATACTAGGATACCGGTCGAGGCAGGGAGGCGTCAACTCCGAATGCCTTGCGTGCGATAAGAGTCGAGCAGGGGCCGGCACAAGATGGCCGGTGCCGGTTTCGGTGCAAGCAAAGAAGCGGCAAAGCCGCCGCGAGGAGGGAAAAATGGTCCAGGACAGCATCAACAGGCGCACGTTCCTTGGCGGCGTTGCCGGCGTCGCCGGGCTGGCGCAGGCGCCGGCCGCTTTCGCTCAGGCGCTCAAGCTGCCGTCGTCGCCGCGCGCGATCAGCATCATAGATGTCGGTGGCGCGCTCGCCCTGGTGCAGGCGCCGCTGGAGAACTATTCCAAGGCGAACCCCAAGCTCGTTTCGCGGATGACCTTCACCAAGGCGCCGGCTCCCGAGCTGCCGGCCAAGCTGAAGGCCCAGCAGGCGGCCGGCCGCGTCGACATCGATTTCGTCATCGGTGGTCTCGACGTGCTCTCGGCCGGCATCGACCAGAAGCTCTGGGTCGAATTGCTGCCGCGCTTCGCAGCCGAGTTGCCCAAGCCCGATGACATCTACCTCAAGCCCGCGCTCGCGATGCACAATCTCGGCTCCGGGCAGGGCATGGCGATGGTCTATTACCCGTCAGGCCCGCTGCTCGAATACATGCCCGACAAGGTCAAGACTCCGCCGACCACCGCGCAGGAGCTGCTCGACTGGACGAAGCAGAACAAGAACCGCTTCCTCTATGCCCGTCCGGCCAATTCCGGCCCGGGTCGCACCTTCATCATGGGCCTGCCCTACATCCTCGGCGACAGCGATCCCAAGGATCCGGCCAAGGGCTGGGACAAGACCTGGGCCTATCTCAAGGCGCTGGGCGAGAACATCGAGTACTATCCGGGCGGCACCGGCGCGACGATGAAGGAGCTCGGCGACGGCACGCGCGACATCATCGTCTCGACCACCGGCTGGGACATCAATCCGCGCGTCCTCGGCGTCGTGCCGAAGGAAGCCAAGATCCAGACGCTGAAGGGCTTCCACTGGGTCACCGACGCCCAGTACATGATGATCCCCAAGGGCGTCTCCGACGAGAAGCTCGCCGTGCTGCTCGACCTGATCCGCCACATGCTGACGCCGCAGCAGCAGGCCTACACCTATGACGAGGGCTATTTCTATCCGGGCCCGGCGGTGAAGGACGTGCCGCGCTCGATGGCGCCCGAGTCGAGCCAGAAGGCGATCCAGGAATATGGCCGCCCGGAATACGAGAAGCTGATCGCCGAGAATCCGATGGAAACCCCGCTCGACCCCGACAAGATGGTCGTCGCCTTCCGCATGTGGGACGAGCAGGTCGGCGGCGCCAAGCGCAAGTAAGCCGGCCCATCCGCTGCCCGACAGGCCGGTCCTTGACCGGCCTGTCGCCTTGCTGTCGCCTGTCTCCGGACGCCCGCCGTCCGTCCGAACCAGATGGTCCTCATGACGATACATGCTGCGAACTTCCGCGAACTCAGGCTCGACCGGCTCTGCCGCGATTTCGGCAGCCACAACGCCGTCAAGGACGTCTCGCTGACCATCAGGCAGGGCGAGTTCATCGCGCTGCTCGGCCCCTCGGGCTGCGGCAAGTCGACGACGCTGAACCTGATCGCGGGCCTCCTGCCGGCGACCGGCGGCGGCATCTGGCTCGACGAGAAGCGCATCGACCCGCTGCGTCCTGAAGAGCGCGGCTTCGGCATGGTCTTCCAGAGCTATGCGCTCTTCCCGCATATGAGCGTGCGCAAGAACATCGGCTTCGGCCTGAAGATGCGCGGCATGCCAAAGGCCGAGAGCGAAAGCCGTGTCGCCGAGGCGGTGGCGCTGGTTCGGCTCCAGGGCCAGGAGGACAAGCTCCCCGGCCAGCTCTCGGGCGGTCAGCAGCAGCGTGTCGCCATCGCCCGCGCCATCGCGGTGCAGCCGCCGCTCGTGCTGATGGACGAGCCGCTCTCCAACCTCGACGCCAAGCTGCGTCTCGAGATGCGGGCCGAGATCCGGCGCATCCATAACGCTCTCGGCGCCACCACCATCTATGTCACGCACGACCAGGAGGAGGCGCTCTCGCTCGCCGACCGCATCGTGGTGATGCGCGATGGCGAGATCCGCCAGGTCGGCGGCCCGGAGGACCTGTTCTCGCGGCCCGACCATCTCGACGTCGCCGAGTTCATGGGCTTCCGCAACAAGGTCTCCGGCAAGGTCGCGAGCGTGGCGAACGATCTTGCGACCGTGACTGTCGGGAATGTCGGCGTGACCGGCCGCGTTCGCACCAAGGCGGCGCCTGGTGAGGTCGCCCATCTCTCGATCCGCCCCGAGGACCTGCATCCTGTGCCGGAGGGCGGGGCAGGGCTCGAGGCGAAGGTCGTCTCGACCGAGTTCCATGGCCGCGAATTCGTCGGCTTCGCCCGCATGGCCGACGATACGCCACTGACCTTCCTGGCCGATCGCCGCATCGCGCCGGGCACCGATATCCGCCTCGCCGCCGACAAGGAG
>JAEXUU010000195.1 GCA_023452965.1 Pseudomonadota bacterium
GTGCTGGCCGGGCCGCTGACCTATCCCGAATGGGATTTCCGCAGCGCCAGCTATCGCGAGGACTATTGCCGCGTCCTGTCCGCCATCGCCGGCCAGGAGATCGCGGCGCCGGCGCCCGATCCCGCGACGCGGGCGCTAGTGCGGCAGGTGCGCCGCCAATTCGAGGCGTTGCGCCCGCTGCGCGAGCCGCAGCGCGGCCAGATCGACGGACCGGATCTCGATCTCGACGCGGTGGTGCGCCGCCAGGCCGACCTCGCCGCCGGCGGCCCCGGGAGCGACCGCATCCATGTCGCCAGCCGGCCGCAAGCGCATGATCTTGCAGTCACGACACTGATGGACGTCTCGCTCTCGACCGATTCCTGGTTCGACGATCTGCGCGTGCTCGACGTCGAGAAGCAGGCGCTGACCGTCTTCGCCCATGGCCTCGCCGCCTGCGGCGACCACCACGAGATCCTGACCTTCACCTCGCGTCGGCGCGACTGGGTCAGGATCGAGACGCTGAAGCGCTTCGACGAGGCGATGGGGCCCGCGGTGGAGGCGCGCATCGCCGCGCTGAAACCGGGCTACTACACCCGCATCGGCGCGGCGATCCGCCATGCCGCGACCGGGCTCAAGGCCCGCCCCGACCGTCGCAAGCTGCTGCTCGTGCTGACCGACGGCAAGCCCAACGACATCGACCATTACGAAGGTCGCTTCGCCATGGAAGACACCCGCATGGCGGTGATCGAGGCGCGCCGCGCCGGCATCTGCGTCTTCGCGGTCACCGTCGACCGCGAGTCGCGCGCCTACATCCCCTATCTGTTCGGACGCAACGGCCACGCCGTGGTGTCGAAGCTGGAGCGCCTGCCGACCGCCCTCCCGGCGATCTACCGCGCGCTGGCAGCCTGAGGAGCCCCCGCCATGACCGATGCCCAGATGGGCCTTGCCGTCGCCACGCCCGCCATCATCGTGATGGCGCTGCTGCTCTACCGCATGGGCGTGCTGCAGAAGGGCGGCGTCACCGCCGCGGTGCTGATGTCGCTCGCCATCGCGACCGTGCTGTTTCTCGAACAGTGAGGCGGCGGCCTGCGCACTCTTTGAGATTCGACAAATTGCCGCAGGCGCATCGCCGCTAGGCTGGTGTGGGCCCCGCATTCTCCGGGGCGCTACCGGAGCCGACACCATGACGACCATGCCGCTGGAACCCCTCGACGTCCGCATGATCCCGCCGGTCGTTCGCCATGCGACGATCTTCGGAATCCTCGAACGCCTGCCGCCCGGCGAGAGCTTCAGCATCGTCAACGACCATGATCCGGCGCCGCTGCGCCGGCAGATCGAGGCGCGCTATCCCGGAACCTATAGCTGGGCCTACATCGTGCAGGGCCCCGAGATCTGGCAGGTCGAGATCGGCCGCGGCGAGGCCAACGGCGCCGATTGCGGCGGCCATGACGAAGGCCATGCCTGCACCTGCGGCCACTGAAGCCCGCCAGGTCGCCGCGCGCCATACCAGGCGCTGACTGCGATCCACCTTTATCTCGAAGCATCGGATTCCGCCGGAAAGCCGAAAGCACTTTCCGGTCCGATGCTCCAGCCCCCGCTCGGGAGACCCGGCCATGCCGATGGCGTCTCTGTCCCGCTGGACGATGAGCTATTTCGCGGCCGCACTGGCCTTCCTGCTGGCGGCTGAGGTTCTCACCGTTGCCGGCGTCGGTTATCCCGGCGCCGGGCTCCTCGAGCCCGCGACCCTCGTGGTCGTCCATGTCGTGGCGATCGGCTGGCTCAGCCTCGCCATGGCGGGGGCGCTGCTCCAGTTCGTGCCCGTGCTGGTCGCGCGCCCCCTCGCCTTTCCCGGGCTCGCCCTGCCGGCGCTGCTCGCGATCCTCTCCGGACTGCTCTTGCTCTGTGCCGGTTTCGCTACCCTGGCCGGCTGGGCCGACTGGCCGTTGGCGCTGATGCCGCTGGCCGCCCTGGCGCTGCTCGGCGGCTTCCTGCTGCTCGGCCTGATGCTGGTCGCGACCTTGCTGAGCGCAAGGCCGGTGACGCTGTTCGCACGCTTCGTCCTGGTCGGCCTCGCCTGCCTGATCGCCACCGTTGTGAGCGGCGCGACCTTCGCCGCGATCCTTTCCGGCAGCGGCGACTGGCTTGGGGAGATCGCGCTCCTGCCGGACGGCCTGCCCTTCCATGCCCTGCTCGGCTTCGGCGGCTGGCTCGGCCTGATCGCCTTCGGCGTCAGCTACAGATTGCTCGTCATGTTCATGATGGCGCCGGAGCCGCCGGCCGGGCAGGTCCGCCTCGTGCTGGTCTTCGGCAGCCTCGGCCTCGGCCTCGCGCTCGCGGGCTTGCTCGCCCCGCTCGCGGGTTTCGGGATCGAGGCCGGCTTCGCCGCGGCGCCGCTCGCGGCGCTGGCGTTCGCCGGCGGCCTCTACGGCCGCGACATCCTCGCCCTCTATCGCGCGCGCCGGCGGAAAGCGCTCGAGATCAATATGCTGGCGAGCATTCCGGCCTTCGCCGCGCTCGGCTTCGGGCTGCCGCTGCTGCCCGTCGCGACCGCCGCGGGTGCGCCCGACGCCTGGCTGGCGTCCCTCATCTTCCTGCTTGCCTTCGGCTGGCTCGGCGGGCTGACGCTGGCGCAGCTCATCAAGATCGTCTCCTTCATGACATGGCTCGAAACCTATGCGCCGCGGCTCGGGCGTGGGCCGGCGCCGCGGGTCGGCGACCTCGTCGCCATGCCCCGCACCGGCCTGTGGTTCATTCTCTACTATGCCGGCGTCGCGCTCGGGACCGTCGCGCTCGCAGCCGGGCTCGCCACCGCCTTCCGATATGCCATGCTGCCGGCCCTGATCGGGAGCGCCGGCATCGCCGGCGAGCTGGCGAGAGTGCGGCGCTTGTCCGAAATCAAGGCCGAGCAGCGGCCGCCCTTTCATGAATATCCGCGGCTGCTGCTGGCACGCGCCGAGGAAAGGAGACAACCCCATGT
>JAEXUU010000279.1 GCA_023452965.1 Pseudomonadota bacterium
GCCGCCTTCAAGCTCGCCGAGATGGACGAGCGCTTCAAATTCCTGAAGCCCGGCCAGAAGCTGATCGATCTCGGCTGCGCGCCGGGCGGATGGTGCCAGGTCGCATCTGCGAAGATCGGCCTCGACAAGGGCAAGGGCCGGATCGTCGGCATCGACCTGCTGGCCGTCGACCCGATCCCGGGCGTCGAGTTGATCCAGCTCGACTTCATGGCCGAGGAAGCCCCGGCCATCCTCACCGAGAAGCTCGGCGGCAAGGCCGACGGCGTGATGTCGGACATGGCGGCCAACACCACCGGCCACAAGAAGACCGACCACCTCAAGATCATCGCGCTGGCCGAAGCCGCACTCGAATTCGCCAATGACGTGCTGGCGCCGGGCGGGTTCTTCCTAGCCAAGCTGTTCCAGGGCGGCGACAGCGCCGAGCTGCTCGGCCAGCTCAAGCGCGATTTCAGCAGCGTTCGCAATCTCAAGCCGGCGGCGAGCCGGGCGGATTCCTCCGAACTCTACGTGCTGGCGACGGGCTTCCGCCGCAAAAGCGAGCCTGCGGCGGAAGACTGAGCGGCGCAGCGCGCCTCAGCTCTCGGCCAGCCGGCCGTCGACGAGATGGATGCGCCGGGTCGCCCTTGCGGCCATCTCGGTGTCGTGGGTGACGGCGATCACCGTCTTGCCGCGCTCGCGCACCAGAGCATCGAGGATCGCGAAGACCTGCTCGGAGTTCCGACTGTCGAGGCTGCCGGTGGGCTCGTCCGCCAGCACGCGCGGCGGATCGTTCGCGCGCGACCGGGCGCCTGCGCCCCGCTGGCGCTGGCCTCCGGAGAGCTGGTCGGGCCGCTTGTCGAGATGGCCGGCCAGGCCGAGCGCCTCGAGCAGTTGCGTCGAGCGCTCGCGCATCGCGCCTGCACCAAGGCGGCCGAGCCGACGCATCGGGATCTCGACATTCTCGCGCACGGTGAACTCCGGCAGCAGGAAGTGGAACTGGAAGACGAAGCCGAGCGTCACCAGCCTGATCTGCGCCCGCTCGCGCTCGCTCAGGTCGGCCGTGTCGCGCCCGCCGATGCGCAGCCCGCCGGCGCTCGGCCGGTCGAGCAGACCGAGCAGGTAAAGCAGCGAGGATTTGCCGGAACCGGACGGGCCGGTGATCGCGACAAACTCGCCCTCGCCGATCGACAGCGTCACATCCTGGACCAGGGTCACCGGCACAGCGGCAGGCAGGATGCGGGTCAGCCCCTTGGTCTCGACGAGCGAACTCATGTCGCGCCCCGGATGATGTCGACCGGGTTGAGCCGCGCCGCCTGCCGGGCCGGCAGGTAGCCGGCGATGCCGGCCGAGGTCAGCGCGAAGCCGGCGGCGATCAGATAGTGCCAGATGCTCCAGGCCAGAGGCAGGCGCGTGATCTCCTGCGCGACCGCTGCGCCCGACAACTCGAAGCGTACGAGCGAGAGCGCAAAGCAGAGTCCGAAGCCGACGGCCCAGCCGATCAGCGAGCCGCAGGCCCCCAGCGCCAGCCCTTCCAGCAGGAAAAGCCGGCGCATATCGGCCTCGGTGAACCCCAGCGATTTGAGAATGGCGATGTCGCGCGCCTTCTCATGGGTGATCGTCGAGATGATGTTGAAGATGCCGAAGCCGGCGACGAGGAGGATGGCGCCGACAACGGTGTACATGATGACGTTTCGGATCACCAAAGCCTCGAGCAGCGATTCGTTCGCCTCCTGCCACGCCACGGCCTTATAGCCGACCTGCGCCTCGGCGCGCCGCGCCACCTGCGGCGCAGCATTCGGATCGTCGAGCTTCAGCCGGATCTCGTTGATCGCGTTCGGCCGCTCGCTCAGGATCTGGGCGTTCTTGAGCAGCACATAGCCTTCGCCCTCGTCGCGGGCGGTGGTACCGGTATGGAACAGGCCGACGATCTTGAAGGCGCGGCTCTGGCCGGTCGCGGAGACGACCGTAACCGTCGTGCCCAGCCCGGCGCCGAGACGCTGGGCCAGCCGGCTGCCGACAACGATGTTGTTGCCGCCCGCGATCAGCGAGGCAAAACTGCCCTCGCGAAAATCCTTGGTCAGCGAGGATATCTGCATCTCGGCCAGCGGTTCGACGCCGATGATGCCGATGCCGACATCGCGCCCGGCATAGCGCACCACGCCCTGCGTCTTCAGGCTGAGCGCCATCTTGCCGGGCACCCAGGCGCGCAGCATCGCGGTCGCTTCGGTCGGATTCAGGATGCCGCGCCGATCGTCCCTCGGCCGCAAACCGGCGATGTGCAGTGTCGCGAACGCGTCCTCTGCCGGCTGGCGGCGCGCTGCGCGGCGCTCGTCGGTAATGTCGACATGCGGCATGGTGTCGACGAGCTTGGCGACGAAGTCGTCCTCGCCGCCCTGCATCAGCGAGGCCATGGCGATCGAGAAGCCGACGCCGAGCGCGACGCCGAGCACGGCGACCAGCGTCTGCCGGCCCCGCCCCAGGATATGCGTCAGCGCAAGGGTCAGGATCAGCTGCATGGCTCAGCCATCCCGCAGCCGGACGCGGCTACCGTCGCCGAGCTTGTCCGGATAGGGCGCGATGACGCGCGCGCCTTCGGGCAAGCCCGACAGGACCTCGACCTCGCTGGTGCCGCGAATGCCGATCGTGAGCTCGCGACGCCGCGCGACATCGCCCTCGGCGAGAACGACGGCATTGCCCTGGACGGCGTTGACCGGCAGCAGCAGCGCGTTGCGCGCGACGCGCACGATGATGTTGAGCTCAGCGGTCATGCCGATCAGCAGCGGCGTGTCGTCAGGCAAGGCGAGATAGACGCGGTAATTCTTGGCGACCGGGTCGCCCTTAGGCGTGATGCTGTCGACCGTCGCCTCCAGCGTCCGTCCGGGAAACGCGTCGGCGCGGATCAGGGCGCGCTGGCCCGGCCTGACCTGCGGGATATCCTCCTCGTTCACCTCGGCGACGATCCGCAGAGGCTTCGCCTCGCCGATCCAGAACAGCACCGTGCCGGGCTCGGCGATCTCGCCGACCTCGCCGTCGCGGCGCAGGACGGTACCGCTCATCGGCGCCCGCAGGATGTAGTTCTCGAGCCGGGCGGTTTGGCCGGCAACCAGCGCGGCGGCCTGACCGACCTCGCTGCGGACCCGGTCGAGCGCCTGCTGGCTCATCACATTGCGCTCGACCAGAACGGCCTGGCGCTCATGCTCGGCGGCGGCCAGCTTGTGGCGCGCCTTGAGTTCGGCAAGGGCGGTCTCGGCGAGGACGCTGTCCAGCCTGGCCAGAATCTCGCCCTTCTCGACCCGGCGGCCCTCGCAATCGCAGCGCTCGACGATGCGCTCGCGCACGAGCGGCGTGACCTTGGCCCAGTTGCGCGGCTCGACGACGCCGGTGGCGTAGACGATATCGGCGGCATCGCCGCGCCTGGCGGTCACGGTCGCGACCGCCGCGGGCCGGCTATAGGACCAGAAGGCCGCGCCTGCCCCCGACAGCACGACGAGCACGATGTGGCTGCGAACGATCTTCACGGCATTCCCC
>JAEXUU010000424.1 GCA_023452965.1 Pseudomonadota bacterium
CTGCGCGATATCGGCGGAGACCGAACCGCTGCCGCGAGCATGACGGGCATCGCCATAAGAACGCTGCCGAACAACATGCGCGCCTATGCGGCGCAGGGCTGCGAGATGCCGGATTCCGGGCAGGCCGCACACTGAACGAGGTCGCGTGATGAACCAGAACGAGGCCGTCGCCGCGAGCAATCTGGTGTCATCGGCTACGCTGGCGGCGTTGCTGCGATGCCTGCTGCTGAAAGGCACCCTCGAGGCCAGGGATGTTCGCGAGGTCTACGAGTCGGCCCTGCTGCTGCTCGAACAGCAACAGGGCATCAGCCCGAAAGGGCAGGAGGCGTTCATCGCTGCAAGGGCCGCCATCGAGCAGTCGCTCCAGGCCTCGCCTTCCGGCGCGGCGCCATAGCAGCGGCGACAGGAAGCGCCGGGGCAGGGACGCCGGATTTGGCCGTCGGCCGGCTGTCCGAAGGTGAAGGCGAGCGTCAGTTCAGGACGCAGAAGCCGCCGACCACCACCTGCGAGCGGCACCAGACCCGCGGCTCCTCGGCGGCAGTCAACCGTAGCGGCACCGGTTCGGCGGCCCGGTTCGGACTGGCGGCGCGCGGCTGCTGGGCGGGGGCCGGCTGGCTGGTCTGCCGGCTGCGGAGGCCGGGCGTGACGATGAGCGAGCCGTCGCGGTTCGACGAACTCGTCTGGCTGTCGCTGGAACGGCTGCCGCCGAACCTGAACTTGGCCGCTTCGGCGCTGGCCGGAACGAGCATGATGGCGAGCGTGGCGACAGCAAGGGCGCGGATCATCGAAAGCTCCATCGACTGCCGGCGAAGGTGCCGGAGTTCGACGGACTTGCCCAGCAAAGCCTCGATTCAATCTGAGCAAGCGGTTAAGCGCATCGGCGGAACCCGACGGGTTCAGTTCCTGGCCTGCGTCAGGCCATCCCAGGCCGCCATCGCCGCCTGCGCGATCGCTTCCAGTTCCGGCAGCGTCGCGCCATCGCGGGCCCGGATCGACATGCCCTGCTGCACGGTGACGTAGAACGAGGCGATGCCCGCCGGATCGCATGTCGCCGGCAGCTCCCCTGTCTCGACCGCCCGGCGCAGCCGCGCTTCGATGATCGCCTGCGCTTCGGCTCTCGCATCGCGTAGCGCCGCGCCGGTCTGTGGGCTCGTGCCGGCGCCGTGGATCACCGACAGCACGACCATGCAGCCAGCCGGCTTGCCGGAGCGCGTGAAGAGTGCAGCGGAGCGCATCAGATAGGCTTCGATTGCGGCCCTGGCGCTCGGGGCTTCGGCTATCTGGCGGCCGAGTTCGACCCCATCGCCCTCTTCATACAATGCCATCGCCTCGCGATAGAGCGCGTCCTTGCTGCCGAAGGCGGCGTAGAGGCTCGGCGCGTTGATGCCCATGGCGGCTGTGAGCTCGCTCATCGAGGTCGCCTGGAAGCCCTTCTCCCAGAACAGCATCATCGCCCGATGCAGGGCTTCGTCCCGGTCGAAACTGCGTGGCCGGCCGCGTTCAGCCAAATCAAATTCCTTTCTGTACCGATCGATAAATAATCTCCTTGACGGAAGACCGCAAGCGCGTCACCTATTGTGTATCATTTGGTACAAAATAGGTGATGCGATGACGAGGATGGCTGGAAAGAAGGCGCTGGTGACAGGCGGCAGCCGCGGCATAGGGGCGGCTACGGCGCTGCGGCTGGCGCAGGAAGGCGCCGATGTCGCGATCACCTATGAGCGAGCCCGCGACAAGGCGGAAGCCGTGGTCGAGCAGATCCGCGCGCTTGGCCGCAACGCGATCGCGCTGCAGGCCGACAGTGCCGATGCGGCGGCTTTGACTGCGGCGGTCGACCGCGCTGCCAAGGAGCTGGGCGGGCTCGACATTCTCGTCAACAATGCCGGCATCTGGCATTATGGCGAGGTCGGTGCCTGGAGCCTGCAGGAGATCGACGCGATCCTTGCGGTCAATGTCCGGGCCGTGATCGTCGCCTCGCAGGCGGCAACCGCGCATCTGCGCCAGGGCGGGCGCATCATCACCACCGGCTCCTGCCTCGCCGAGCGCGTGACCGACCCCGGCATCGCGCTCTATGCGATGAGCAAGGCGGCCCTGATCGGCTTCACCAAGGGATTGGCGCGCGATCTCGGGCCGCGCGGCATCACCGTCAACGTCGTCCATCCCGGCGCGACCGACACCGACATGAACCCGGCTGTCGGCGAGCATGCCGATGCCCAGCTTGCCCGCATGGCGATCCCGCATTTCGGCAAGCCGGAGGATATCGCCGGCCTCATCGCCTATCTGGCGAGTGAGGAGGGGCGGTTCATCACCGGGGCGGGGCTGACCATCGATGGCGGGGTGAACAGCTAGGTCGCCACGAGCGATCGGGAACGGGCTGGGCCGATATGGCTCGGCTCTTTCCCGATCACTTCGTTGACGATCCGTTTCCGGATCACCTCTGGTTTCGGCGATCGACCTAACCCGGCGCTAAAGCCCGCATGGCAGAATGGCGAGGTTGAGCGGAGCCTTGCCTGAAATGTCGGACTTCACCGAAGCGGCGCCGAAACGCGTCTCTTCCCGCCTGGACTGGGTCGATACCGCCAAGGGTTTCTGCATCATCCTCGTGGTGCTGATGCATGTCGTCGTCGGCTTCGAGGTCGCGCAGGAGCGCGAGAGCTGGATCGATCCGTTCATCGAGTGGGCCAAGCAGTTCCGGATGCCGGGCTTCTTCCTGCTGTCGGGACTGTTCGCGCCGCGGCTGATCGGGAAGAGCTGGCCGGAATTCCTCGACCGGAAGATCGTGCCGCTCGTCTATTTCTACCTGCTCTGGCTGGCGATCCACTGCCTGCTCAAATTCACGAGCTGGGGCGATGGCGATATCGCGACGCTGTTCAGCGCCTATGCGTTGGGGCTCGTTCAGCCTTTCGGCCTGCTCTGGTTCATCTATCTGCTGGCGGTTTTCTTCGTGATGACGAAGGCGGTGCGGGCCTATCCGGTCACGTCCTGGCTGGTGGCGGCGGCGATCGCGACCGTGCCGGTGACGACCGGCTGGGTGCTCGTCGACCAGTTCGCCGCTTTCTTCGTCTTTTTCCTGAGCGGAGCGCTGTTCGCCCCGGCACTCTTGCGCTTCGCCGATTGGGCTCGCGAGCATCGCGCTGCCGCATTGAAGCTCTGGCTTGGCTGGGCAGCGGTGAGTGCCCTGCTGGCCGGCTCCTTCGGCTATCAGGCGCTGCACGAGACCTTCGCGGCCGATCTGGTGCTCGGCCATGCCGGCGCGCTTGGCGTCGTCGCGTTTTCGGTCCTGTTCGCCGAGCGTCTTGGCTGGATCGGCTATTGCGGCCGCAATTCCCTGCCGATCTATCTTGCCTTCTTCGTCCCGATGGCGGCGACACGGGTGCTGCTGATCAAGACGGAGGCGGAATTCGATGTCGGGCTTGCCTCGCTGCTGATCGCGGGACTTTGCGTTGCGCTGCCGCTGGCGCTGCATCGGCTCACCCGGGGAACGATGCTCGGCTTCCTGTTCGAGCGGCCGCGCTGGCTCAGGCTAGCTTCAGCGGATAAGCGCAGCGCCGAACCCGCAATGCGCGGATCGGCGCCCGAAACGCAGGAGCGCGCCGCGCCGGAGTTCAATAGCCCGGCAGGACGATGATCGTCGGCTTCGCCGGCAGCGAAGCCTTCGACAGCACGATCTGCGACTGTTCGCGGCGCTCGACCGGCCAGAGATCCTGCGAGCGGGACAGGAAACGGTTGAGCGTGCCGCCGCCGAAGAAATGCATCGGGATCATCAC
>JAEXUU010000383.1 GCA_023452965.1 Pseudomonadota bacterium
GGGAAGAACTGGAGCGCAAAATAGGGCGCGAAGATCGTGTAGATCGTCCAGTCGAACCATTCGAGCGTATTGCCGAAATTTACCGCGATCAGATCCTTGACGCGGCGGGAGCGCGGGGCGGCGAAAGCGCCCTCTGCGGCGATGTCAGACATGTGGTGAACCCCTCTTTTTTTGTTGATGTTGACGCTGTCGATGGGGAGGTCGGCGCGGGCCTCAGCCGGCGGCGCGGCCTTCGAGACCGAACCGGGCATCGGCATCAGCCCCCGGCACGCGCATTTCGAAGACGTCTTTCACGACCGTGTAGTCGAAGTAGCCGAGGCGGGCGATCGGCTTGATCGCGGGGATGTCGAGCTTGCCTTCGCGCGTGATGAAGCGGTCGTCGATATGGATCGTCTCGACCTGCGCGAAGACGATATCGATGGTGCCGACTGCCGAATTGCCTTTCAGACGGTGCGTGCCGAGATAGCGGCACTCGAACTTGACCGGGCTCTCCTTGACCATCGGAATGCGGGCATTGTCTGCATATTCGCGCGTCACGTTCAGGCGGTCGAACTCGCTTTCCTCGGGCGGCAGCGCCATCGCGCTCAGGTTGACCGCCTCGCGCAGGTCATAGGTCGCCATGTTCCAGACGAACCAGCCGGTCTCCTCGGCATTGAGTACCGTGTCCTTGCGGCGCCCGTCCGGATACTGGTTCGCCGAGAACATTACCATCGGCGGATCGAAGGTCAGGTTCTGCCACTGGCTGTAGGGCGCGATGTTCTCGACGCCCGCCGCGCTGACGCTGGACAGCCAGCCGATCGGCCGCGGCACCGTGCAGCTCTTGAAGGGCGAGAAGGGGAGCGGGCTCGGCTCGATGGAGGGCGAGTACTTCATGGCGTCGCGTTCCGGGCTCTTGTGGATCTCAATAATATGTCACCGATATATCGGATGAACAGCGGTTTGGAAAGCCCGTGAAATCAGCTATCGGATCAGGAACGGAATCGCCCCCGGCGGGGGGCATCGCTGGGCTGGAGAACGGATGAATCAATCGGAACAGGCAGTCGCCGCCCTGCAACGGCTGATCGAGCAGGGCGAGCTCAAGCCCGGCTCGATGGTCTCCGAGCGCGGCCTGATGGAAGCCACCGGCCTCGGCCGAACCCCGGTACGGGAGGCGATCCAGCGCCTCGCCCTCAACCACATGCTGCGCATCCACCCGAACAAGGGCATCGAAATCCCCGCGATCACCGTCGAGGATCAGCTCAGCGGCCTCGAAGTTCGCCGGGCCGTGGAGGTTCTCGCCGTCGGGCTCGCCTGCCGCCGCGCGACCGACAAGGACATCGAGGCGATCTCGGCGCTGAAGGCGACCCTCGCCGGCGGCTTCGATCTCCACGGCTATTCCGAGACCGTACGCCAGACTCACGCCCTGATCATCCAGGCAGCGCACAATCCCTATCTGGAAGCGTTGATGGTGCCGTTGCAAACCCTGTCGCGCCGCTTCTGGATCATGCATGTCCGCGACGAGCAGGCCGAGATCGCCCATGGCAAGCGCCTGCACCAAGACATTTTGCAGGCGATCTTAGCCCGTGACGCAGCGGAGGCCGGCGCCGCATCTCTGGCGCTCAACAGTTACCTCGTTGAATTTGCTCTTTCGGTCGTCGCGAGGATGACCACCTCGCGTCGTTGAGTGCTGCAGCTGCGCGATATTGAGTTCATGGCTCAGGTAGCTGGACAATCCGGAGCACCGAGCGAGAAATGCGCCAATGGACTAAGCCGCTCTCGCGGCAGGGCGCAGCGGCGCGGGGTTCGCTGAGATTTCGCCTGTGCGGCGCTGCATCCGAGGATTTGGGGGGTCGTTTCCCCTGATCCTCGGAGGTTTCCATGATCGATGCCGTCACCGTCAGCCCGCTGCGCCAGCGGATGATCGAGGACATGACCATCCGCCGGTTTGGCGAGCACACGCAGCGCGACTATGTGCGGCAGGTCCGCGAGTTCACGGCCTTTCTCGGCTTGCCGCCCGACCGGGCCGAGCCGGAAGATCTGCGGCGCTACCAGCTTCACCTGGCCTGGCTCGGCGCCAGCTACGCGCGGATGAACCTGGCCTGCACGGCCCTGCGGTTCTTCTTCCATGTCACGCTGGGCCGGACCGGTTTTGGTGACCGCATGGCGCGGATCCCGACGCCCGATCGTCTGCCGGTGGTGCTGGACACGCAGGAGGTGGCGCTGCTGCTGGCGCATGCGCGTAGCCTGAAGGACCGGGCGGCGCTCAGCATCGCCTATGGCTGCGGCCTGCGGGTCTCGGAGATCGCCAACCTCAAGGTCGCCGACATCGACAGCGCCCGCATGCTGATCCGGGTCGAGCAGGGCAAGGGCCGCAAGGACCGCTATGTCATGCTCGCGCCCGACCTGCTCGATCTGCTGCGGCAGTGGTGGCGGGTGAAGCGCCCCCGCGGCTGGCTCTTTCCCGGCCAGCAGCCGGGCCAGCCGATCACGACGCGCCAGCTCAACCGGGCCTGCCATGCCGCGGCCGTTGCGGCGAAGCTCGACAAGCGGGTGTCGATGCACACGCTGCGGCACAGCTTCGCCACGCATCTGCTGGAGCGGAAGACCGATATCAGGGTCATCCAGGTCCTGCTCGGCCACAGGAAGCTCGACACCACCGCCGTCTACACCCGCGTCGCGCTCAAGACCCTGCGCGAGGTGACGAGCCCGCTCGCGCTGCTGGCGGCGCCGCCACCGCCATAGCGGTCCGGCGCCGATCATGGCGCGGCCTTCGCTGGAGGTCGCGGACATCCTGAACCGGCATGGCGAAGCTTATCTCGCATGCCATCGGCTCAGCCGCGGCCAGCTCAAGGTGATGGGTGCGATCCGGGCCTGCCGCACGGCTGCGCTCGGCGGCCATGTCCTGCGCTGCGGCGACTGCGATCATCCAACCATCGCCTACAACTCCTGCCGTAACCGGCACTGCCCGCGCTGCCAGGGCGCAGCGGCGAAGGACTGGCTCGCCGACCGGCAGGCCGATCTCCTGCCCGTGGCCTACTACCATCTCGTCTTCACTCTGCCGGCACCGATCGCGGCGATCGCCTACCCGAACAAGGCCGAGGTCTATGGGCTGTTGTTCAAGGCCGCGGCCGAGACGCTCGCCACCATCGCGAGCGATCCCCGGCATCTCGGCGCCCGCATCGGCTTCACCAGCGTCCTGCACACATGGGGATCGGCGATGACCCATCATCCCCATCTCCACATTATCGCGCCCGGCGGCGGCCTCAGCGCCGACGGCGCTCGCTGGATCTCATGCCGGCCCGGCTTCTTCCTGCCCGTGCGCGTGCTCTCGCGCCTGTTCCGGCGGCTCTTCCTCGAAGGACTCGCTGCCCTGCACGCGGCCGGGCGGCTCGCTTTCCATGGCGATCTGGCCCCGCTCACCGAAGCCGATGCCTTCGCCGCTCTGTTGGCGCCACTGCGCCGGGCCGACTGGGTCGTCTACGCCAAGCGACCCTTCGGCGGCCCCGAGGCCGTGTTGGCCTATCTCGCCCGCTACACCCACCGCGTCGCCATCGCCAACAGCCGCATCATTGCCATGGATCGGCGCGGTGTCACGTTCCGCTGGAAGGACTATCGCGCCCGCTCGGCCGGCAAGACCTGGCGCAAGACCATGACGCTGACCGCCTTCGAGTTCATCCGCCGCTTCCTGCTCCACGTCCTGCCCGACGGCTTCCATCGCATCCGCCACTACGGCCTGCTCGCCTCAGGCCGCCGCGCCGACACCATCGCCCGCATCAGGCAGATCATCGCGGCGCCGATATCAGCAGCCGCGCCCGAAGAACGCGGCGCAGGCGGTCAAGCCGAGACGGACGAGCCGCGGGATGACCGTCGCCCGGCATGCCCATGCTGCGGCGGCCGCATGATCCTCGTCGAGCGCTTCGCGCCCGGCTCGGCCCCGAGAACCATCCTGGCCGTCAGGATCGACACCTCATGACAAGGGCGCCGGGACCACAACAAAACGGATCACCACCGGTCTCGGCCAGAGAGCGGGTGATCCTGTTCGCGCCCATGGCGGAAGTGGAGATCGCGGCGGTTACGGATCAATCGCGAACACAGCCAAATGCGGGGTCCCGGGCATCAAGATCGGAGCATCGCGCCGCCGTCGCGCCCCTCGCACGATCCCACCGACAAGGCCGCGCGGCGAAAGCCCCATAGCGCACAGCCCCGGGCCGCGGCTTCCTCCCCTGGAGGCTTTCGGACGCCGGCCCTCAGCCCGGACAATCCCCGCTCGCACGGGCCGGCATCCGAAACCCTTCACAGAAGTCGACACTCCCTCGCGAAGGCAGACGGTGGTTCAAAAAGCGTGCGGCGAGACCGAAATTGGCCCATTCCGGACGTTGCGAGTGTCCGCTTGTGGGCGATCAAGGTTGCTGATGGAGCTGCGACACGGCGCTCCTGCATCAGACGACGTTGCTTGGTCGCGCCGAGACGCGGAATTGAAC